>JAZQHZ010000202.1:0-13011 GCA_045540855.1 Clostridia bacterium | reverse complement strand
TTCCGTGTATCAGGCAGGGATAACAAATATAGTTGCAACGCTTGGTACAGCGATAACGGAAAATCAGGCAAAGCTGATGATGCGTTATGCAAAGGAAATCCTTATCTGTTACGATATGGATGAGGCAGGCACAAAGGCGGCACTAAGAGCGATTGACATTATAAACGGCATAAACGGCAAGTCAAGAGTAATCCGCTTAAAGGGTGCAAAGGACCCGGACGAATATATAAATAAGTACGGAATTGAAGCCTTTAAGCTTGCATTAAAAAATGCAGTTCCGTCAACGGAATTCAAGCTTTCTTTAATCAAGGGCAAGTATGACACATCGGAAACGGACGATAAAATAAAGTTCATTAACGAGGCGGCACAGTCACTTGTAGGAATAAATGATGCGATAGAAATAGACGCATACATAAGAAAGCTTTCCGAAGAAAACGGAATAAGTACCGATGCGATATATGCCGCACTCCGTGCAAAGGCAGACAAGGATTCAAAAAACAAAATGCCGATTATCCGTCAGCAGAAAACGCAAAGAGAGGATGCTACGGCGATTCCACCGGGACTCCTTGCGGCAGAAAAGCGACTGCTTTCTATAATAGCAAACAAGAAAAAATATTATAGGATAGCAAAGAAATATATTGAGCCGGACGAATTTTCAACCGAAATCTATAAACGGCTTGCACAGAGAATATATTCTCTCTATGAAGAAGAGAGTTATATAGATATACCGATAATTCTTAATGAATTTTCGGAAAACGGCGAAATGGCGAGCACCGCTTCGTCAGTATTCTACAACAATGAGGTATATAACGCAGAAGAAAATGCAGTGTATGACCTTATAAGAAAAATCAAGCTTGAGAAGATCAATATTGCAATACGAACGGAAGGCAGTGTTGCAAGGCTGAACGAGCTGGCTAAAGAAAAGAAATATTGGACCGAGAAAACTTGGGAGGATTAAAAATGCAGGAAAGAAAGAAGCAGATAAAAAAAGAGCTTATCGAAAGAGGAAAGAAAAAAGGCGTCTTAAGCTTTAAAGAGATTGCCGAAGCCTTAAGCGAGCTTGAGCTTCAGATTGATGAGATAGAGATTATACACGAGCAGCTTGAAAAAGAAGGAATTGCTCTTGTAGAGGATCTTGAGAAGGAGCTTGAAGAGATTGAAATCTCAAAGGAAGAGATTAACGATTTGTCAGTTCCGGAGGGTATCAATATTGACGACCACGTAAAGATGTATCTCAAGGAAATCGGTAAGGTAGACCTTTTATCTGCCGAGGAAGAGACTGAGCTTGCAAGACGTATGTCAGAGGGTGACGAGGAGGCAAAGCAGAAGCTTGCAGAGTCAAACCTTCGTCTTGTTGTAAGTATTGCAAAGCGTTATGTAGGACGTGGAATGATGTTTCTTGATCTTATTCAGGAGGGAAATCTCGGTCTTATAAAGGCAGTGGACAAGTTCGACTATAAGAAGGGATATAAATTCTCAACCTATGCAACCTGGTGGATAAGACAGGCAATCACACGTGCCATTGCGGACCAGGCAAGAACAATCAGAATCCCGGTGCATATGGTGGAGACTATCAACAAGCTCGTAAGAGTATCAAGACAGTTAGTGCAGGAAAAAGGCCGTGAGCCCACAATCGAGGAGCTTGCAGAGGCTTTGAATATGTCAGAGGATAAGGTAAGAGAAATTTCGAAGATTTCACAGGAGCCGGTTTCATTGGAAACTCCTATCGGTGAGGAAGAGGACAGCCACCTTGGTGACTTCACCCCGGACGAGGACGCACCTGCACCGAGCGATGCAGCAAGCTTTGTATTGCTCAAGGAACAGCTTAATGACGTGCTTGATACGTTAACACAGCGTGAGGCGATGGTATTAAGACTGCGTTTCGGTCTTGACGATGGCAGACAGCGTACCCTTGAAGAGGTGGGTAAGGAGTTTGAAGTAACAAGAGAGCGTATCCGTCAGATTGAGGCGAAGGCGTTAAGAAAGCTCCGTCATCCGTCACGTTCGAAGAAATTGCGTGACTTCCTTGAGTGCTAAGAGGTGACGTCGATGGATTGGATTAAAACTACTATTTACACCACCGCCGAAGGCATTGAGGGTGTAACGGGAAGATTATATCAGCTTGGCATCATGGGACTTGAAATTGAGGACGAGCAGGATTTCAAGGATTTCCTTGAAAACAATCAGCAGTACTGGGACTATGTTGACGAGGATTTAATCAAGGCAAAGGAAGGCGAAACAAAGGTTTCGTGTTATGTGAGTGACGATCTTAACGGAAACGAGCTGCTTGCCGCAATCCGTACATCAATGGCAGAGATGAAGTCAATTGATGAAAATAACGAATACGGCAGACTTGAAATTGAGGTTGAGGGCACAAGTGCCGAGGACTGGGCAAATAACTGGAAGAAATATTTCCACCCGATGGAGGTTGGTGAGAAAATCCTCATCAAGCCGGAGTGGGAGGAATACAACGAAGAAACCGACAGGATTGTGTTCAACATCAATCCTGGAATGAGCTTCGGAACAGGCTCGCACTATACAACTCAGCTTTGTATTGAATCGCTTGAAAAATACGTAAAGCCGGGAATAAAGATGCTTGATTTAGGCTGCGGAAGCGGTATTTTATCAATCATTTCACTTCTTTTGGGAGCTGAAGAGGCTGTTGCGGTGGATATTGACCCGAATGCAGTTGATACGGCGTATGAGAATGCAGAAATGAACAACGTTTCACGTGAGCATTATCACGTATTTTCGGGAAATGTCGTGACTGATGCAGAGGTTCAGGCAGAAATCGGCAAGTATGAATACGAGGTTGTAGCGGCGAATATCGTTGCTGATGTAATCATCGGGCTTGCACCCAAGGCGAGGGAGTATATGAAAAAGGACGGTGTGTTTATCACATCGGGAATTATTTCCGATCGTGAGGAGGACGTAAAGGAAGCGTTAGTCGAAAACGGCTTTGAAATCGTGAACATTTCAAGACGTAAGGACTGGGTTTCAATCGTGTGTAAGTGATGATCAAAATAACAGATAATATATATTGTATAACGACGGTATATAACGGCAGAAAATTCAATTCCTACCTGATATGCGGCGAAAAAAATGCACTTGTGGATTCGTGTCCCGAGGAGTGCAGTGACCGCCTTATGTCAAAGGTAAGGGAAAAGGTGCAAAGCCTTGATTACGTGATTTTCACTCATACCGACCGTATGAGAGCAGGTGCAATCTGCGAGGTTGGGGACACGAAAATCATTGCAACAATCGCAGGCTTGAGAAATCTTAAGGAAATTGCAAACAAGGAGCTTTGCGAAATGCCGGCAAAGGACGGTGCCATAATTGATTTGGGTACAGTAAGCCTGAAGCTTATGATAACACCGAATCTCAACTGGCCCGACACTATGATGGTATACATACCGGAAGAAAAGCTGCTTTTAAGCGGTACAATGTTCGTTGGCTATAATAACGCAATGACGGTTGAGGAATACTGCGTAAGCGAAATGCGCCTGTTTTCAGATTTCGCACTGACGGCAACGAAAAAAGCAGCCAATACTGGTGCGGAGATTATCTGCCCGTCAGAGGGCGATATTCAGGATAACGACGTGTTTGAGATATACCGTGATATCCTTAAAGAAAAGGACAAGCCTATGACTGCAGCGGTTATTTATGCCGGAACGGAAAATGGTTATACCGCGCAGCTTGCGAAAACTGTATCGGAAGCAATTTGCGAAAGCGGGATAAGCGTGGTCAGTGTAAACTGTACAGGTAATAACCGTGACGAAGCAGTCCGCATTATGAACACTTCAGATGCACTCTGCTTTGCATCGCCGACAATCCACCGCAATGCAGTGCCGGAAATAATTGATGTGCTGTCAAGGCTTGATTGCGTGAATATGCGTCATAAGCCGTGTATGGTAACAGGCTCATACGGCTGGGGCGGTGAAGCGCTTGGAACAATCAGCAATTTCGCAAAGCTGCTGAAGCTGAAGGTGTTTGAAAAGCCGTTCGGATGTATAATGAAGCCGTCGGAGGAAAAACTTAACGAATTAACGGACTTTGCGAAGCGCTTTGCAGAGTTTGCGAAAGGAATAAATAATGATAACAAGTAAACAGAGAGCATATCTGCGTAAAATATCGCATGACATGAGCCCGATTTTCCAGATTGGTAAAGAAGGGTTGACTGAGTCGGTCGTTGCGGCAATTGATGAGGCACTTGAAAAGCGTGAGATTTTAAAGGTCCATATTTTAGAAACCGCACTGCTTGATTCAAAGCTTGCCTGCAACGAGCTTGCACAGGAGCTGAATGCTGAGCCGGTACAGGCAATCGGCAACAAATTCACGCTCTACCGTCAGTCAGGCGATGAAAAGAACCGCAAGATTGAATTACCGAAAAAATGATTAAAACAGGAATAATGGGCGGAACGTTTGATCCCATACACAACGGTCATCTGCTGCTTGCAAGATATGCAAAAGAGCAATACGGGCTTGATGAAATATGGTTTATGACAAGCGGAAATCCGCCGCATAAGCAAACTGAACGCACAAATGCAGATATACGCCATAAGATGGTATGTATGGCGATTGATGAGGACAAGGGCTTTGTTCCGTGTGATTTTGAGGTAAACAGAAAGGAATTATCCTATTCGGTGCATACAATGGAGCATTTCGTAAAGGAGTATCCCAAGCATAAATTCTATTTCATAATCGGTCAGGATTCATTAAACGGATTACCAAAATGGTATGAGCCAAAACGTCTTTTGGAGCTTACTGAAATCCTGGTATATCCGAGAAAAGGAAATGCCGGTTTAGAGGCGGATATTAAGGCTATAACCGATAAATTCGGCGGTGATATACGTCCCATTAAAGCACCGTTGTTTGAAATATCGTCGACGGAAATAAGAAGCCGTGTAAAAAACGGCTTGCCGATACGTCATATGACGGCGGATAAGGTGTGCGAATATATAGAAGAAAGCGGGCTTTATAAATGAAGAATAAACTGAAAAGTGTATTAAAGGAAAGCCGCTATCTTCATAGCATAGGCGTATGTGAAACTGCGGTTAAAATGGCGAGGCTATACGGAGTGGATGAGGAAAAGGCGTATATCGCCGGACTTCTTCACGACTGTGCGAAATGCTTCAGCAATGAAGAGCAGATAACAATGTGCAGGGATTACGGGATAGAGCTTGACGAAATAACGCATGCGTGTCCGGCAGTAATTCACGCACCGTTAGGTGCCGCAGTGGCAAGGGCGGAGTATGGAATTGAGGACGAGGAAATACTTGAGTCAATCCGCTTGCATACAACGGGCGGCAAAAATATGACAAGGCTTGATAAAATCATATACATTGCAGATATGATAGAGCCGACAAGAGATTATAGCGGTGTGGACGAGTTAAGAGAAATCGCATTTAAAAATCTTGATGAGGCAATGAAAAAATCGTTGCAGTCTACGCTGAGATTCAATATACAAAAAGGAACGGTTATTCATCCTGACACGCTGTCGGCGTGGAATAGCCTGTTATTATATGAGGAGAGTGAATAAATGGAAGCAAAGAAAAAGTCAGAGCTTATCGTCAAGGCACTTGACGATAAAAAGGCATCAGACATCGAGGTGCTTGACGTAGCAGAGCAGACCTCGTTAGCGGAGTACTTTATAGTTGCATCGTGTCAGTCAACTACACAGGTAAGAGCCTGTGCAGACGAGGTTGAGGAACAGTTAAAGGAAGCCGGCGAGGAGATGTATCACAGAGAGGGCTACCGTGGCGGAGCGTGGATTTTACTTGACTACGGTGACGTAGTAGTACACGTAATGCAGGAAGAAACTCGTGAGTTTTACGATATAGAGCGTCTCTGGAACGACGGTTTCGTTGATGCAGATATGAGTGAATAATTAAAAAAGGGGAAAAATAAATGGAAACGTACAATTACAAAAAAATCGAGAAAAAATGGCAGGATAAATGGGAGGATGCAGGAATATTCCATGCATCGGAAACCTCAGAAAAGCCGAAGTTCTACGGACTTATCGAGTTCCCGTATCCGTCAGGTCAGGGACTTCACGTAGGTCATCCGAGAAGCTATACTGCAATGGATATCATTGCAAGAAAGCGTCGTATGGATGGCTATAACGTATTATATCCGATCGGTTGGGACGCATTCGGACTTCCGGCAGAAAACTACGCAATAAAGAACAATGTTCATCCGAGAATTATCACTGCAAAGAACATCGAAAACTTCACAAGACAGTTAAAGATGCTTGGCTTCTCGTTTGACTGGTCAAGAGAGGTAAACACAACAGATCCGAGCTACTACAAGTGGACACAGTGGATTTTCCTTCAGTTATTCAAGAAGGGCCTGGCATACAAGAAGGAAATGCCTATCAACTGGTGTACAGGCTGTCAGGTAGGACTTTCAAACGAAGAGGTTGTAAACGGCGTATGTGAGCGTTGCGGCAGTGAGGTTGTTCAGAAGAACAAGAGCCAGTGGATGCTTGCAATCACAAAGTATGCTCAGAGATTAATTGATGACCTTGATGAGGTACAGTACTTAGAGAAGATAAAGACTCAGCAGAAGAACTGGATTGGCAGAAGTGAAGGTGCAGAGGTTAAGTTCGAGCTTTCGACGGGCGATACAATGGTTGTTTACACAACACGTTGTGATACATTATTCGGTGCAACATACACAGTTATGTCACCGGAGCACGAGCTTATTGATAAGATGAAGGACTCAATCGAGAACTTTGCAGAGGTTGAGGCATACAGAGCAGAGGCTGCAAAGAAGTCAGAGTTTGAGAGAACAGAGCTCGTAAAGGATAAGACAGGTGTACAGTTAAAGGGTATCTATGCAATCAATCCGGCAAACGGCGATCGCCTTCCGATATTCATTTCAGACTACGTACTTACAACCTACGGTACAGGTGCAATTATGGCAGTTCCGGCACACGATACACGTGACTGGGATTTTGCAAAGAAGTTTGACCTTCCGATTATCGAGGTCGTTTCAGGCGGCGAGGATGTTCAGAAGGAAGCATATACAGACGTATACAAGGGCGAAATGGTTAACTCAGGCTTCTTGACAGGTATGAGCGTGCAGGAAGCAATTCCGGCAATGATTGACTGGTTAGAGGAAAAGGGTCTCGGTACACGTAAGGTAAACTACAAGCTTCGTGACTGGGTATTCTCACGTCAGCGTTACTGGGGCGAGCCGATCCCGCTGGTTAACTGTAAGAAGTGCGGCTGGGTGGCAATTCCTGAGAGCGAGCTCCCGTTAGAGCTTCCGGAGCTTGAAAAGTTTGAGCCGGGCGAGAACGGTGAATCACCGCTTGCAAAGGCATATGACTGGATAAAGACAACTTGTCCGTGCTGTGGTGGCGAGGCTGAGAGAGAAACAGATACAATGCCGCAGTGGGCAGGCTCAAGCTGGTATTTCTTAAGATATATGGACGCACACAACGACAATGCACTTGCATCAAAGGAAGCACTTGATTACTGGGCACCGGTTGACTGGTACAACGGCGGTATGGAGCATACAACACTCCACCTGCTCTACTCACGTTTCTGGTACAAGTTCCTCTATGACATCGGCGTAGTTCCGACTCCGGAGCCGTATATGAAGTGAACCTCACACGGTATGATTCTGGGTGAGAACGGCGAGAAGATGAGTAAGTCAAGAGGTAATGTAGTAAACCCGGACGAGGTTGTAGACCAGTTTGGTGCAGACGCATTCAGAGCTTACGAAATGTTCATCGGTGCATTTGACCAGAGTACACCGTGGTCACAGCAGGGCTTGAAGGGCTGTTATAAGTTCATTGAAAGAGTATGGAATTTACAGTCAATCGTAGTTGATGGCGAGGGTTACAGTGCAGAGCTTGAAAAGAGTATCCATAAGGCAATCAAGAAGGTTGGCGAGGATTACGAGAGAATGAAGTTCAACACAGCTATTGCAACAATGATGAGCCTTGTTAACGATTACTCAAAAAAGGGTGCAATCACAAAGGATGAATACCGTGTACTCCTCACATTACTCAATCCGGTAGCACCGCATATGACAGAAGAGCTTTGGGAAACATACACAGACGGCAGCAGCGAATTCTTGTCAGTAAGAGCTTGGCCGCAGTATGACGAGTCAAAGACAGTTGATGACGAAATTGAAATCGTTGCACAGGTAAACGGCAAGATTAAGGCAAGAATTATGGTAGCGGCAGATGCAGATAAGGATGCAGTATTAGAGGTTGCAAAGGCAAATGACGCTATAAAGGCACTTGTTGACGGAAAGACGATTGTTAAGGAAATTGTGGTTCCGGGTAAGCTTGTCAATATTGTTGTTAAATAAAACATCATTCAACTAATGTTTTTTACTGAAAATTGACAATACTTAAGAGGTGGCGATATGCTGCCTCTTTTGGGTGTCGGTCAGTAATGTATTGAAATATAAAAATATCGGGGAAGGAGAAATGTGGCATTTTGTCGCATAAATGAAATATTGAAGGCACTTGTTCTGGCAGGAGGGTTTCCTCAGATTGCATTGATAAATGAGCTTAAAAGCAGAGGTATCGAAACATTATTAGCAGACTATTACGAAGAGCCGGTTGCGAAAAAATATGCAGATAAATTTTTCAGAATATCAACTCTTGACGTTGAAGCAATTAAAAATCTTGCAGAAACAGAGAAAGTGGATTTTCTTATAACTGCCTGTACAGACCAGGCATTGCTCACAGTAGCGAATGTTTCAGAGCAGCTGGGCTTACCGTGCTATATTGATTATAAAACAGCGTTGAATGTAACCAATAAAGCATATATGAAAAAAGTATTCAATGACTATAATGTTTCAACAGCTAAGCATATTGTTTTATCGGAATATGATCCGGATACTTTAGGTAAAATGGATTTTCCGCTTATAGTAAAGCCTGCGGACTGTAACAGCTCGAAGGGTGTAAAGAAAGTAGAAAATCAAAAAGAGCTTGAAATGGCATTTAATGATGCGAAGCAGTTCAGCAGAACGTCTACGGTTATAGTAGAAGAGTTTATAGACGGACCGGAGCTTAGTATTGATGTTTATGTGGAAGACGGCGAAGCACATATTTTATCGGTAAGTAAGCTTGATAAAATAGCGGATAAGGATAAGTTTGTTATTTTCAGAAGCTGTTATCCTGCGAGCGATTCTGAAGTTCTTATGAATAACATCAAAAAGACAGCACAGCAGATTGCAGATGCGTTCGGATTAAAAAACACACCTATGCTTATACAGTCGATTTCAGACGGCGAAAGCATATATGTACTTGAATTCAGTGCAAGAACAGGCGGCGGAGTCAAGTATATACATATCAAAAATGTATCGGGCTTTGATGTTATTAAAGCGGTTGTTGACCTTACTATCGGAGAAAAGCCTCACGTAGGTGAAATACGTTCAAAGAGTAAGTATGCGGCAAATGAATTCATTTATTGCAAGCCCGGTTTTTATGACAGACTTGAAGGCTTTGAAGAGCTGAAAAAAGATGGGGTTTTATGGGACTATTACGTATTCAAGTGGAAGGGTGCAGAATTTGATTCTGTTTCAAACAGCGGTGACAGGATAGCAGGCTTCACAATATATGCAGACAGTCTTGAGGAGCTTCAGGAAAAACATAACAAGGTTGCTGAAACTGTAAAAGTGATAAGCACTGATGGAGAAGATATGATGCGTCATGATTTATTGACGCCTATAAAATAAAGGAGACTAAGCTATGCCTATTGCATTTTTATATTTATTAATGATGCTTGCTGTTATTTGTGTATGGTTTATGGCATTTAAAAGGCCCATATACGAATCTGTACTGTTAAGCTTCATTGTTCTTGTGGCATTTACGAATTCCTGGGGGAATATTGGCGGATATATTCAGTCAGGACTGGATTCTTCGTTAATTTATTCTATGGTAGTATTTGTGGCAATGTCAATTGTGCTGACAAAAACGAAAATAATTGACAGTGCTGTTGCGATTATACTCTCACTTCTTGGAAGAGTTACAGGTGGAGCGGGATATGTATCTGTTGTGGCGAGCAGCTTTATGGGAGCATTATCGGGAAGTGGTCCGGGAAATGTTCTTGCAACGGGCACGATGACAATACCTGCAATGAAAAAATCGGGATTTCCGCCGGAGCTTGCGGCGAACATTGAAAGTGCATCAAGCTGTATGGGAAATATGATACCGCCGTCGTCAAACATTGTTGCAGCTATAGGTGCTTTTCTTGCACTGTATCCTGACAGTGGCGTGACAACAGGTCAATTCTGGATTGTTTGCTGGGGATGCTCATTATGGTTTATTTTACAGCGAATTCTGATGGTTTTTGCATTCTGTAAATATTATAAGGTAAAGCCGATGGCAAAAGAAGATTGTCCGAACCTTAAAGACACGATAAAGGAAGGCTGGCAGGGGCTTTTGCTTCCGATTGTGATTCTTTTGCCGTTCCTGCTTGATTTTATGTGGAAGGACACATTCTTTACATCGAGGCTCGGTGCGGACGGTGCAAAATATTTTTCGAGCTCGTTGTTATATTTTATAGCCGGCGTAGCAACGATTTATGCAATGATTGTCCTGAAGGATAAAAAGCAGGTAACACCGGCGAAAATTGCAAAAATGTTTGCCGATGGAATAAAGAGCATATCACCGACTATTTCGACGTGTATATTCGGATATATGATAGGTGCATTATTTGCAGAGCTCAATGTAGCAGAGGATCTTCAGAGTGTTATGATGAATCTGAATATAGGAAAAGTCGGACTATCGCTGATTCTTCCGTTGTTTGCGTGCTTTATGGGTATGGTAATCCCGGGCTCGTCTCTGGTTGTAATGTTTGGTGGAGTGTTCATTTCGCTTTTTGCATCGGTTGGAGTTGATCCGCTGTTGGCGGCTGCAATGCTTCCGTGTATATGTGGAGTTATGTGCGGAATCACACCGCCTCTTGCACTTGGTATGTATGCCGGAATGAGTATAGCGGAATCGGATTTTTCTAAAACAGTAAAAAATGATTTATGGTGGGTTGGAGCACAGTACATAGTGGAAGTTGTGATATTATTGGGCTTTTTACCGATTTTAGGACTATAAGGAGGGAATGCAATGAAAGAGAAAATGAGAAAAATTGCAGATGTTATTTCGGTTATTTTCGGATACGGAATAATGCTCAGCCTCTTTATAGGCGGACTTTCCTTTGTGGGATATATTGTGGCACTTATTATTGGTGGCGAAACTGCAACAGCGATATGTACGTTTATTTATAAGGGTATATATCCGCCGTTGGTATATTTTACATCAGTGATAGTAGTGCTGGGATTGGTTAAAATGTACCTTTGTGGGGAAACTGCATTGGATACAAAAAAGGGAAAGAAGTAAAGAGAAGGCACACCAACGGGTGTGCCTTCTTTCAGACCGTCTACAAATTGGTCAGACCACGCATAACGAAATAAGAAAAATATAAAATCAGAAATTTATTTTCTTTTGCGAACGACGGGCGTCCCATCGAGGAACGCCTGTCGTTATGCGTTTTTTTACGAAATGAAACTCTAACGTACCCGCGTACGCCTACGAGTTCCTTTTCGAAAAATCTGCCCTAATTTCTCGCAGTCTGCCAGCTTGTAGACAGGTATGTCTACAAGCTGAGAAGGCACACCAACGGGTGTGCCTTGTTTTGCATAAATTTACAAATGTAACAAAAACTTAACATTGCCAAAGGTTGACGAAAATATCAGCCTGTGATATAATACGTATGTAAATACTATAATACGGAGGCATTATGTTTAACGTAAAAAGATATTTTCAGGTGTTGGGAACAACTTTGGGAGTTCTGTTTATTGCTGCTTTTGTAGTTATGGGAATAGACTTCTCGAAGTTTGCCACTATTATGGACCAGCCTGTGGATGATACAGCGACTGTGGCGGCATCGGACGGAAAAATAAATGTCCTTATGATGGGAACGGATATTGACGGTCTTAGAACAGACTCAATAATTCTTGCCAGCTTTGATACGGAAACAAAAGAAGTAAAGATGATGAACATTCCGCGAGATTTAAAAATCTTTGTAGGAAATCGTTATCAGAAGATAAATGCGGCACATGCATATATGACAGACGGCGAAATCGGCGGCCCGACGGCAACCTGTGAGGCTGTAACGAGATTTACGGGAATACCGATAAATTACTATGTGGATTTCTCGTTTGATGCAGTGGCACACGTAATTGACCAGTTAGGCCCTGTGAAATTCACTATTCCGGATATCTACGGTGACGGAGTGGGAATGGTATATGATGACCCGGTGCAGAGCCTGCACATCAATTTACCGCCGGGTGAATATGACCTTACAGGTCAGCAGGCGGTATGGGTAATGAGATACCGTCACGGAAATCCTGACCCGAGAACAGGAATATTCAAGTCATATCCTAACGGTGATATGGACAGAACAAAGATGCAGCAGTCACTTTTAAAGGCGATTGTAGACCAGAAGGTGAATGCATCAATGATACTGAAAATCCCGGCAATATTCAATGAAATCAGTAAAGAGATAAAGACGAATTTCAAATTCTCGGATGTTGTTAAATATTCAAAATATCTTGCCGGCTTTGACAGCTCGAAAATAGTAACCGTAAATCTTGACGGACATTTTGAAAATGACCCGAATCTGGGCGATGTTCTTATCGTTGATTTACACGATGTACGTGAGCTTGTACAGACTGAATTCGGCTATGATGCGGATAGAATCACGCTTGGTGACCCGAGAAAAGAGTCAAGCTTTAACTGGGATAACGAATAAATGTACAAAGTACACAAAACAGAGGCTTTTCGGATAAGAAAAAATTGTAAGCCAAAGGCTTGCAAAATCGAAGGTTTTGTGTTATAATATAAGAGTAGTAAATAAGCAGAGGGAGAGTGGACAAAGAAGTCCACTCTCTTGTTTATAATAAACGTTGTATAAAGGAGGGCATATGGCAAACAAGATTGAAACCCTTGCCTTGGAGCTTAGTGAAGCAGTCGCACAGGAGCAAGGAGTA
>JAZQHZ010000201.1:0-1580 GCA_045540855.1 Clostridia bacterium | reverse complement strand
CTTTGTTAAAAAAATATAGACAATTGAGAAAATGTGTGATATAATAATAGCATATTGACGTAAAATGTTAAAAAAATATCAATAAAGGTGGCATTTGAATATGACAGATAAGGAATTATTTGAGGATTTATCCTATAAAAGAAAGAATGTTTATGAAGCACTTGATGATGCTTCAAGGGCAGAAATGTTTGCACTTTGTGAGGAATATAAGGAATTTCTTGACAAGGGAAAAACAGAGCGCGAGTGCGTGAAGGAAGCAGAAAAAATGGCACTCTCAAACGGCTTTGTTCCGATGGAAAGCAAGGCAGAGCTTAAGCCGGGAGATAAGGTTTATGTAATAAACAGAAAGAAGAATATTTTCCTTGCGGTAATCGGAAGTGAGGATATTGAAAAGGGAATAAATATAGTAGGTGCACACATCGACTCACCGAGACTTGATTTAAAGCAGAATCCGTTATATGAAAAGACTGATATGGCTCTTTTAAAAACGCATTATTACGGCGGAATAAAGAAATATCAGTGGACAGCACTGCCGCTTGCAATCCACGGCGTGGTAGTTACAGAGGACGGAGTTAAGGAAATCTCGATAGGTGAAGACCCGACAGACCCGGTATTCTGTATCACTGATTTATTGCCGCATCTGGCGAAGGATCAGATGTCAAAGAAGATGACGGAGGGAATAGAGGGCGAAAATATGAATGTCCTCATTGCAGGCATCCCGGCAGTTGCAGAGGATGTTTCAAGCAAGGTTAAATTAGCAGTATTAAAGCTCTTAAATGAGAAGTACGGAATGAAGGAAAAGGATTTCCAGACTGCGGAAATTGAGATTGTTCCGGCAGGAAATGCAAGAGATGTAGGACTTGACAGAAGCTTTGTAGGTGCATACGGTCAGGATGACAGAGTATGTGCATACACTACCTTGAAGGCAATATTCGATATAGAAGCACCGAAAAAGACAGCAGTTGCTTTCCTTGCAGACAAGGAAGAAATCGGCTCAATGGGCAATACAGGCTCACAGAGTGCGTTTATGTCGATGACAATTGCAGAAATGGTTGAAAAAATGATGGGCAATTGCAGTGTTGTAAAATTAAACCGTACAATCACAAACACAGCGTGTATGTCGTCGGATGTAAATGCGGCGGTTGACCCGAACTATGAAAGTGTACACGAGCCGATGAATGCGACCTATGCAGGCTATGGCGTGGCAATCACGAAATACACCGGTGCAAGAGGAAAGTATGATTCGTCGGACGCAAGT
The DNA here is from genome assembly GCA_045540855.1 of Clostridia bacterium. Lineage (GTDB taxonomy): Bacteria > Bacillota > Clostridia > UBA1381 > UBA1381 > UMGS1958. The sequence continues at coordinate 322 of JAZQHZ010000201.1, read as the reverse complement.
GCGGAGTTCGTGTATGAAATGCGGCGTATTATGGATGATAACAGCGTAATCTGGCAGACGGGCGAGCTTGGCAAGATAGACCAGGGCGGCGGCGGAACAATTGCACAGTACGTGGCTAATCTGAATATGGACGTAATTGACGTAGGAGTGCCGGTATTATCAATGCACGCACCGTTTGAGGTGACGGCGAAGAGTGATGTATATATGGCATACCGTGCTTATGTGGCGTTTTATATGAACAGGTAAATTAATGTTTATGTGATTAACCAAATTTGAATGGCAGGTGTAGGGGCGAACCGTGTTCGCCCGTTTACCCAATATC
>JAZQHZ010000200.1:0-10566 GCA_045540855.1 Clostridia bacterium | reverse complement strand
GAACCGTGTTCGCCCGGGATAACCACCGATATTGGATAAACGGGCGAACACGGTTCGCCCCTACACCTATCATTCAAATTTGGTGGAACGCATAAACAATAATTTAAAATGATTTTTCATCCTTCGGATGAAAAATTACATTCAATTGTGAATTGTGAATTATGAATTGTGAATTCAAGAGAAAGGAGCCTCTCATATGCCACCTATTGATTTAAAAATCATCCCGGATTACGGCTTCGGAATCTCCGGCTCACGTGATGTTTCGCCTGATGATTCTACCTTTATGCTCCATAACCATAACGATGTTTATGAAATTGTCCTGTTTTTAAACGGCGACGCACAGTTCCACGCCGAGGGCTCGGTCTATAAAATCAAGCCCTACGATATACTTATGACACGTCCGTTTGAAATGCACCGCATACATTGCCTGAGCGCAAAGCCGTATGAGAGACGTGTGCTTTATATTGCAAAGGATTATTTTGCACGAAATAACTGCGAGGAATTCAGTGCAATTTTTGAAAACCGCGAGCTTGGTACGGGCAATATCATCCCTGCCGAAAACGTCAGAGATACTCTTTTGGAGCCATTGAACCGTATCGCAAAATACACCGAGGAAAAAGCATATAAGGTGGCAAATGCGGCTTTGATTGAGTTTTTGTATCTGCTTAACAACGTCAAAAAAACCGCCTCACGCTCAGTTATGCGTGACAAGCGGATAAGTGCGGTAATTCTTTATATAAACGAAAACCTTGGCGAGCGTATCACGCTTGACGAGCTTTCCGAGAAATTTTTCATAGACAAATATCACCTGTGCCGCACCTTTAAAAAGAGCACGGGATATACATTGAACCAGTACATAAACTACAAACGCCTGCTTTTAGTCCGTGAGCTGCACGCAAACGGGCAGTCGTTGCTTGAGGCAAGCGTGAATGCAGGATTTAACAACTATTCGCATTTTTACAGAATGTACGTAAAGGAAAACGGTACACCGCCGAAATTTATGGAGTAAAAAACAGACCGCAGATGCGGTCTGTTCTTATATATCGCCAAAAATTACTTATTAGCCTTAATAGCAGCCTGAGCAGCAGCAAGACGTGCGATCGGTACACGGAACGGTGAACATGATACATAGTCTAAGCCGATGTTGTGGCAGAACTCTACTGATGTCGGGTCGCCGCCGTGCTCACCACAGATACCTACGTGGAGTGATGATCTTACCGGCTTACCTAACTTAATTGACATCTCCATGAGCTTACCAACACCTGTCTGGTCAAGCTTTGCGAACGGATCGTTCTCGAAGATCTTTGTGTCATAGTAAGCATCTAAGAACTTACCTGCATCGTCTCTTGAGAAGCCGTATGTCATCTGTGTAAGGTCGTTTGTACCGAAGCAGAAGAACTCAGCCTCTGTTGCGATTTCGTCAGCTAAAAGTGCAGCTCTCGGAATCTCAATCATTGTACCTACTTCATACTTAAGCTCAACGCCTGCAGCAGCGATCTCAGCCTCAGCTGTCTCTACTACTACGTTCTTAACGAACTTTAACTCCTTAACCTCGCCTACTAACGGAATCATGATTTCCGGAACGATCTTCCAGTCAGCATGCTTCTTCTGTACGTTAATAGCAGCACGGATGATAGCACTTGTCTGCATCTTTGCGATTTCCGGATATGTTACCGCAAGACGGCAGCCTCTGTGACCCATCATCGGGTTGAATTCGTGGAGTGATGAGATAATAGCCTTGATATCCTCAACGCTCTTACCCTGTGTCTTAGCTAATGCAGCGATGTCCTCTTCCTCTGTCGGAACGAACTCGTGTAACGGCGGGTCTAAGAAACGGATTGTTACCGGGTTACCCTCAAGTGCCTCGTAAAGCTCCTCGAAGTCGCTCTGCTGCATCGGGAGAATCTTAGCAAGTGCTGCCTCTCTCTCCTCTAATGTATCTGAACAGATCATCTCTCTGAATGCATCAATTCTGTTGCCACCGAAGAACATATGCTCTGTACGGCAAAGACCGATACCCTCAGCACCTAACTCTCTTGCTCTCTTAGCATCTTCCGGAGTATCTGCGTTTGTTCTTACCTTCATTGTTCTGAACTTATCAGCCCAGCCCATGATTGTGCCGAATGTGCCGCTGATTGAAGCGTCAACTGTCGGAACGAGACCGTCATAGATGTTACCTGTTGAACCGTCGAGTGAAATGTAGTCACCCTCAACGTATGTCTTACCGGCGAGAACGAACTTCTTGTTCTCCTCGTCCATCTTAATCTCTGAACATCCTGATACACAGCATGTACCCATACCACGAGCAACAACGGCTGCGTGTGATGTCATACCGCCACGTACTGTTAAGATACCCTGAGCAGCCTTCATACCTTCGATATCCTCCGGTGAAGTCTCAAGTCTTACTAATACAACCTTCTCCCCTCTCTCCTTCCAGGTCTTAGCGTCCTCAGCTGTAAATACGATCTTACCGCAAGCAGCACCCGGTGAAGCAGCTAAAGCCTTAGCAACCGGTGTAGCTGTCTTTAATGCAGACGGATCGAACTGCGGGTGGAGAAGTGTGTCAAGGTTTCTCGGGTCGATCATGAGTACTGCCTCTTCCTCACTGATCATACCTTCCTCAACGAGGTCACAAGCAATTTTTAAAGCAGCCTGTGCTGTTCTCTTACCGTTTCTTGTCTGGAGCATATAGAGCTTCTTATCCTGGATAGTGAACTCCATATCCTGCATATCTCTGTAATGGTTCTCAAGGATATTGCAGATGTTTGTGAACTGGTCATAAACCTCCGGCATAACTTCCTTAAGCTGGTCAATCTTCTGCGGTGTTCTTACGCCTGCAACTACGTCCTCGCCCTGTGCGTTCATTAAGTACTCACCCATGAGCTTCTTCTCGCCTGTTGCCGGGTCACGTGTGAATGCAACACCTGTACCTGATGTCTCACCCATGTTACCGAATGCCATCATCTGTACGTTAACTGCTGTACCCCATGAATACGGAATATCATTGTCACGACGGTATACGTTAGCTCTCGGGTTATCCCATGAGCGGAATACTGCCTTAACAGCGCCGAATAACTGCTCGATCGGATCTGTCGGGAAGTCTGCACCAACCTTGTCCTTATACTCAGCCTTGAACTGATCAGCTAATTCCTTTAAGTCCTCAGCTGTAAGGTCAACGTCCTCTGTAACTCCCTTTTCTTCCTTCATCTTGTCGATAAGTGTCTCAAAGTACTTCTTACCAACCTCCATAACTACGTCTGAGTACATCTGGATAAAACGTCTGTAACAGTCCCAAGCCCATCTCGGGTTGCCTGACTTCTTTGCCATAACCTCAACAACCTCTTCGTTAAGACCGAGGTTTAAGATTGTATCCATCATACCCGGCATTGATGCTCTTGCACCTGAACGAACCGACACTAATAACGGGTTCTCCTGGTCACCGAACTTCATGCCTGTGATTTCTTCCATTTTCTTAATGTTCTCAAGGATTTCAGCCTGAATATCATCATTGATCTTCTTGCCGTCCTCATAGTACTGAGTACAAGCCTCAGTTGAAACTGTGAAGCCCTGCGGAACCGGTAAACCAAGCTTTGTCATTTCAGCAAGGTTAGCACCCTTACCACCTAAAAGCTCACGCATTGATGCGTCGCCCTCTGAGAAGAGGTAAACAAACTTCTTTGCCATTGGAATCTCCTCCTACTTGAATTAAAATTATATCCGGACGCAGAAAAAGCTCTCCGTCGGATTGATTCACCTTATATTATACCACAAATTCTGTATTTGTCTACTATTTTTTTGAAAAAAGTTATTTTTTTATCAAAATTCGGAATTTTGCATATAAATTCATCAAATTATGCCAAAAGACACCGCAAAAATGCGGTGAATCACGTGATGAATTAATGTTTATGTGCGTATTTGTAGGGGCGAACCGTGTTCGCCCGGGATAATCACCGATATTGGGTAAACGGGCGAACACGGTTCCCCCCTACACCTGTCATTTAAATTTGGTGGAACGCTAAACAATAATTTATTTAACAAAACTATTGATTATTTTCATTCTTTGTATTATAATTATACTATAAATAATTCCGCAAGGAGGAAAAGATATGTTAGAAGAATTAAAGCAGAAGGTATATGAAGCGAATATAGACTTACCTCGCTATGGACTTGTTACATTCACCTGGGGTAACGTTTCGGGAATTGACCGCGAAAAGGGACTTTTCGTTATAAAGCCGTCGGGCGTGGAATATGATAAGCTCCGTCCGGAGGATATGGTTGTTATTGATATGGACGGCAACAAGGTCGAGGGCGATTATAACACGTCATCAGACACACCGACTCACCTTGAATTATACAAGGCTTTCCCGGAGTGTGGCGGAGTGGTACATACCCATTCATCGTGGGCAACCTCATTTGCACAGGCTTGCAGAGGAATACCGCCGTTCGGCACAACTCACGCCGATTATTTCTATGGCGAAATCCCGGCAACACGTATTCTGACAAAGGAAGAAATCGAGGGCGAATACGAGAAGAACACAGGTCTTGTAATCATTGAAACCTTCAAGGACAAGGACCCTGCCGCAATTCCGGGCGTGCTTGTATCAAACCACGGTCCGTTTGCCTGGGGTACCGATGCACATAACGCAGTGCATAACGCAGTTGTTATGGAGGAATGTGCAAAAATGGCATTACGTGCAATGCAGATGAATCCGGAATTACCGCCGATTTCGCAGACTATTTTAGATAAGCACTATTTAAGAAAGCACGGTGCAAATGCGTACTACGGACAGATTAAGAAATAACTATAAATGCGGACGTTGTTACGTCCGCATTTTAGCTTGCTTTTTCTATTTCATCAAACACCTTATCAAGTAATATCTGCATTTCCTCGTCAAGCATCCAGATATCATAAACAATTTCATTTTCTTCAACTTTATATGTAATACTCATTACCGCCTGTCCGTTATCATCCGCATATACCCATGCATCATCGTCAAGCTCGAACAGATTTTCCTTTAACACCTTTGAAATTGCCGATACCTTGTGCTTGTCAAGCTCCATTCTGATTGTTTTTTCCATTTTGATTTCTCCTTTTCCTGTATATTTTTGCATTAAAAAATGCGTGGCTCGCTCGAAGCCACGCACTAAAAACGCACAGGCTCCGAGTTATACAAATGTTTACCACAACACTTCAGTTACCTTGTAATAATTATTCGCAAAGGTAATGTTAACCGGAGTGTACGCTTTTTACTATAGCGTACACCTTCACGAATTAAATTATTAAATTGTAACTGAAATTTGTGGTATGGATATATATTACCACAAAATCAAGATTTTGTAAATATAAAAATCAAAAAATATTCCAAAAATCGTTCGACAAAATTCGACATTTGATAAAAAATTTATTTTTTTGTAAAAAAATGTATTGAAATAATGTAAATTTTATTGTATAATATATTTGTCAGTGAATTCTGACAAAAGGTAAGACTGAAAACAGTGTAAAAGCTGAGCGGTTATGCCATCATCTCCCTGAAAGGAGGTGGTAGCTTATGGAATATGTGTACATAATGATATATCTTATCACTTTAATTGCGCTTATTATAACCATAAAAAAATAACGCCAGCCTCTCCAAAGTTCTGACGTTATTCTTTTTATAACTCATTATTTTGGCATAACCGTTTGAGGTCTTGCCTTTTACATTTTTATTATATCTTAAAAAATCAGATTTGTCAACCGTTTCAAAAAAATTTTTCTCAAAAGCCTATTTCTTCCTTATCATTGCGACAGTCTCGGCTATGGTGCGTACTCCGTATGCGGCAAAGCCTTCGGGCACCTTTACGCCCTTTAACGACTGCTTCGGCACAATCGCCGACTTGAATCCGAGCTTAGCCGCCTCATTCAGCCGCTTTTCAAGCTGATTCACCGCTCTCAATTCACCGCCTAAGCCTACCTCGCCGATAAATATCATATCCGACGGAAGCTCCACATCCGCCTGACTTGTCGCAATTGCGGCACATATTCCCAGGTCAACCGCCGTTTCATCTATACGCAAGCCGCCCGCTACATTTACATATACGTCCGAATTTGACAAATTCATTCTCGCACGCTTTTCAAGCACTGCAATAAGCAGCAGCATTCTGTTAAGGTCAATTCCCGACGACATTCTCCTCGGATTTCCAAAGCCGGTCGGAGTAACAAGTGCCTGAATTTCCGCCATAACTCCACGTGAGCCCTCCATCGTACACACGATACAGCTGCCCGACACCTCTTCTCTGCCCTCTAAAAGCATCATAGACGGATTTTCCACCTCAACAAGTCCGCCATCACCCATTTCAAACACGCCGATTTCATTCGTCGAGCCGAAACGGTTTTTCACGCCACGCAATATGCGGAAGGTGGTGTTGCGGTCGCCCTCGAAATACAGCACGCAGTCCACCATATGCTCAAGCACTCTCGGACCTGCAATTGCTCCGTCCTTCGTGACGTGACCTACAATAAACATCGCAATACCCATCGACTTTGCCACACGCATAAATGCGTTTGTTGCCTCACGCACCTGCGGCACACTTCCCGCCGCCGAGGCGATATCCTCTCTGTGCATAGTCTGGATTGAGTCTATTATAACAATATCGGGCTTTAATTCCGTTATGAGTGAAATTATCGTTTCCGTTTCGGTTTCCGATATGAGATATAAATTGTCGCTCTTCACTCCAAGCCGCTGTGCACGCAGCTTAATCTGTCCCTCGGATTCCTCGCCGCTGATATAGAGGATTTTGTGGTTTTTGCCCGCCGTTTCGCAAATCTGTAATAACAGTGTGGATTTGCCAATTCCCGGGTCGCCGCCGACAAGAATCAGTGAGCCCTGAACAATTCCGCCGCCAAGCACTCTGTCAAGCTCCTTCATACCTGTCTCGTACCGGGTTTCAAAGCCGACCTTCACGTCATTTATCTTCATCGGCTCACGCCTTATGAGCGTAGCCGCACCCAAGCCCTGACGTGCCGAGGGCTTGCTCTCCTGCACAATCGTTTCCTGCAGGGTATTCCATTTGTTACAGCCCGGACACTTTCCCAGCCACTTCAATGACTTATATCCGCATTCCGAGCAAATATATACATTTTTTGTTTTCATATGATTTCTCCTGTGTTTCTTCTATCAACATTATACTACACCGCCCACGAAAGTGCAAGAGTTATTTTACAAAAACCAAACATTTTTTCTGTATGGTTACACACACATTACAAACAAGTTACAATTCACCTTATCCACGAAGTTATCCACGGTTTTACACCCATTTTTTCCCCAAAAACTGCCTGTCCGCAAAAGTTATCCACACTTTCCGCACTTAATGTGGATAACTTTATCCACGCCGTTTCCATTTTATGTAACCCTGAATTTTCGCTTTTTTTACCGACTTTTTCCACGTGTGTATGCGTACATTTTTTCGGGAATTTTGTCGATTTGGTGCGGTTGACAATTATTGCCTGTTGTGATATAATTCTCTTGTATTTTATTCTTACAGTATTTTTATTCGTATTGTATTTTATGGAGGTTTCTATGCAAGACGGTGTTAAGCTCGAAAGAAAGACCAAGGAAGAATTGAAGCAGATTGCTCAGGGACTGGAAATAGGCAGTGTTTCTGCGATGAAGAAGGAAGAAATCATTGCCGCTATCCGCGAAAAGAGAATTCAGCTTGAAGAAAACGAAAAGAAACGCAGAGCACAGAACAGCACAAAGCGTGAGCGTCCCGCAGACGTGGTTGAGGTTTGCGGTATACTTGACGTTATGAACGACGGCTTCGGATTTTTACGTATGGACGGTATGGCATCGGGTCCCGATGATGTGTACGTTTCACCCACTCAGATACGCCGCTTCAATTTAAAAACAGGCGACGAGGTCAGAGGCGACAGCCGCCCGACTCAGGACGAGGACAGATATTCACCGCTTTTATATGTCAAGCAGATAAACGGCGACCCGTTAGAGGTTGCCTTAAAACGCAGACCGTTTGAAAAGCTTACGCCGATATATCCCACAGAACGGCTTACACTTGAAACTCCCGAAAGCAATGCGGCACGTATAATAGATTTCATTGCACCTGTCGGCAAGGGACAAAGAGGACTTATCGTTGCACCGCCAAAGGCAGGTAAAACCACGATATTAAAGGGCATTGCACAGGCAATCCGCCGCAATAATCCGGACGTATATTTAATGGTGCTTTTAATAGACGAACGCCCGGAAGAGGTTACGGACATCCGCCGCAGTGTGGACGGACTTGTGATTGCCTCGACCTTTGACCAGCTTCCCGAAAACCACTGCAAGGTTTCGGAAATGGTGTTGGAGCGTGCAATGCGACTTGTTGAGCAGAAGAAGGACGTTGTAATCCTTATGGATTCCTTGACACGCCTTGCAAGGGCGTACAATCAGACCGTCACTCCGACGGGACGTACACTTTCGGGCGGACTTGACCCGGATGCACTGCATAAGCCGAAGAAGTTCTTCGGTGCGGCACGAAACATCGAGGAGGGCGGCTCGCTCACAATCCTTGCAACGGCACTTGTGGAAACGGGCAGCCGAATGGACGATGTGATTTTTGAGGAGTTCAAGGGTACGGGAAATATGGAGCTCAAGCTTGACCGCACATTGCAGGAAAGACGCATATTCCCGGCAATTGATATACTGAAGTCAAGCACAAGACGTGAGGAGGAGCTTTTAACTCCAAGAGAGCGTGAGGCTTCGTGGCTTATCCGCCGCGAGTGTGCAAAGAGCAACCTTGAAATGACGGCAAGGCTTGTAAATCTTATGAAAAACACTCCGCAAAACGCACCCGTGCTTGATGCAATTATAAACAGCTATGGCAAAAAGAATTAATAATATCACCGATACACTGCCCGTGAAGCTTATCTGCATAATCACTGCGGCAGTGCTTGTATCGGGTGTAGTAACAATCGGTGCTTTAAATTTATTTAGCACCGATTATCTATATATCGACTATACAACCGGCTTTTCCACGCAATCGGCACTGACGGGTGCGGCAGTTTTATCCGTAACTGCCGCAATTTTTGCGGCGGTATATAACGTTGCGAAATTCAGAAAAGGACATATCGCTATCCTCATCTCGGCGGCAGTTTTGCGGCTTATAAGTGCCCTGTTCTGGAAAATAGAGCCGGAATCGGATTTCCTAATCACATACGAGCTTGCAAAGCTTTTAGCAAACAATTCCATATGGCAGTGGGGACACGTCCTTGACGAATACGGCACAATCTATAACGGGCTGTGGTCGGCACATATGCCTTTTATCGTGTATCAGAGCCTGCTGCTGCGGATTACGGAAAATGCAGTGATTGTGCGACTGGCAAATGTGATTTTTTCGTTCGGTGCGTGCGTGCTTACGGCAAAAACTGCACGTCATCTTGGCGGTGACAGAGCGTACCGTACAGCCCTATGCATAATGGCACTCAATCCTGCGATTGTATTTTTCATACCTGTGCTTACCAATCAGCACGTTTCGCAGTTTTTTCTGGTGCTTGCAATATGGATTTTCCTCGCCTCGCCCATACGCAATCCGCATATAAGGGCGTGGCTTTCGGGTGCGTGCCTCGGTATAAGCCATCTGATACGTCCCGAAATGCAGGTGGTTGTAATTGCAGTGACGGCGTTTGTTATTTACTCCATATTCCGCAACGGCGATGCGGCGAAAAAGCTTACTGTATATGCCGCAGGTATGTGTACCTTCCTTGCCGTAATCGTCTCGGCTAACACGTTCCTCACTTCCATACACGCAGTGCATCAGAATATCTATTCAGGCAATCTGAATTATAAAATTATGGTGGGGCTGAATCCCATAAGCAAGGGTGCGTGGACGGAATCGGACGCAGAGCTTATCGGCAATGACGAGGCGATAAATTCTCGCATTGCCGACAGGCTGAAAAATCCCACACTCATCCCGATGATGTACGGCAAGGCATCGTACCAACTTGGTACATACGTATACACCTGGGCATATCGCCCGGAGGCACTATGGATTTCGCAGAATATTATGCGGCGAGGTGCCTCGGCACTGATGATAGCCGTATGCCTTATGGCGGCGTGGAAAATGCTAAGAAAACGTCGCCACGAGCTGATATGGCTATATATCACACTTATGGGTTATGCAATTACATATTCGGTGATTGAGGTGCAGGGGCGGTACAGCTTTGTGTTTATACCGTTGCTTGTGATTGCAGCAACAGTATGATGCTGTTTGCAATTATGCTGATGCACAATTGTTGCGGTTCAAATTTGGGTTTAGCGAGATGTTGTGTTTGAAATGTTGGTTGTAGGGGCGAACCGTGTTCGCCCGGGATAACCACCGATATTGGGTAAACGGGCGAACACGGTTACCTCCTACACCTATCATTGTTTATTTGATGTAAATTTGCAAACATCATTAATTACGCATTACGCATTGCGAATTACGAATTGTTGGGATTCATCCCAACGCCAAACCCAAATTTAACAGCCCAAACAAAAAAACAGCCTTGCGGCTGTTTTTTCCAGACTGTAGACAAAATGGTCACACGCATTAACA
>JAZQHZ010000199.1:0-11219 GCA_045540855.1 Clostridia bacterium | reverse complement strand
CGTTCCTCGATGGGACGCCCGTCGTTCGCAAAAGAAAATAAATTTCTGATTTTATATTTTTCTTATTTCGTTATGCGTGGTCTGACCAATTTGTCGACGGTTTGAGCTCTGTGCCATAAAATGGCACAGAGCATTTGCTTTTATTCATTTATAAATCTGTACAGGAAAGTAACAACCTGTGCTCTTGTGCAATTAGCATCCGGCGAGAAGGTAGTATCACTTGTACCGCCTGTGATTCCGTTTTCTACTGCCCAGAGAACTGCATCATAATAATACATATCTTCTTTTACATCAGTAAATGGATTGTTCTTCTTGATTGCTTCCGGTTGACCTGCAGTTCGCCATAAGAAGGTAACAACCTGTGCTCTTGTGCAATTGTCGTCCGGCGAGAATGTGTTTGCACTTGTACCGCCGGTAATTTTGCTTCCGACTGCCCATTTAACCGGCTTATAATAGAATGCCTCTTCTTTTACATCAATAAATGGCATATCTATTGCAGCGGGCTCAGGTGATGAAATCATTCGGTGAAGGAAGGTAACAACCTGTGCTCGTGTGCAGTTTGCATCCGGTGAGAAGGTGTTTGCACCTGTGCCGCCTGTGATTCCGTTTTCTGCTGCCCACATAACCGGCTCATAGTAATAAGCGCCCTTTGCCACATCAATAAAGAGTGACTTTTCTTCTTCGAGCGGTTTGTCGGTTGCGATGGGTTTTTCAGGTTCAGTTGGTTTCTGTGGTTTCTCAATTTCAGCCGGCTTTTCGGTTTCCTCTGCTTTTTCATCCTCAAGCTTCGGGAAAGTATATGAAATTAAAACGGTAGTGTTGTTTAAGCGATTCACGTTACTTGCATCAATAGCGAAACCGTCCAGACTTGCGACAGGTGCATCCGTAAAGGTTACAACATCGTCCCAGCCAACGCGAATTGCATCAACATACAGTTCCACAGTATATGTCTTTCCGGCTTTGAAAGTATCAGCCTTATCCATATATTCGCCATCTTCGTACCACGAGATTGCACCCGGGTCATTCTTTGCATCATAATAATACGGTATTAGTGACACAGGTGTGCAGTCAGGTGTGTTTCCGATTTCCGGGTAATCAATACCCATCATATCAATGTTTGAAACAACTACCTCGTCAGCATTTGTTTCATAATAAACAGTTACCAGACTGCCGTCAGTTTCATATTTTGCCTGTTTGCCGTTTACGAATATCAGGGTATCATATTCACCTTCGTTGTTTTTATGTAATGCGTATGTATCATCAATAGCAAGATAGATTGTAGCACGATAACCTAATCCGCTTGCGAAAAGGTCGTTTTCGCCGATGCCGAAATCATTTGCAAATTTACCCCAGCGGATGCCGTTTTTTGTATATTCATCTCCACCGTTTGCAAAAGTTACACCGTCCTCGTTGATAACACCATTATAATCAGGAGTTTTTCCTGTTTCTGGTACAGGAATGGAAAGATTGAGACAGTTTATTTTAATTTTTCCATCATCAACTGTCTGATAAGCATAATCGCACCTTCCGCAGGTGAATGTTATAATATTTCCATCCGTAACGCCTTCACCATAGTAATGCTTTTCCTCGGATATTATATTATTGCAGGCAGTACAGGAAATAAAATGCTTTTCTGTATCAAATTTCAATGAAGCATCCTCGTTGTATGAATGATTACATTCTAAATAATAAATCTTCGACCAAAGCTCAGCAGTTCTTTTTGTGGAAGAAATTTTATATTCGCTTACCTTGTCACCCATAATGGTAAAATCAGGTGATGAGGAAAATTCATAGCCTGATTCAAGCTGTACTTTAACCTTTACCTGATACTTTCCAGCAAACATCACATCATCACTGCCAGCAAGCTCGTCATTGTGATACCATTCAACTGAAATTTTGCTTACACCCTCGTTGCTGCAGGAAAGAACATCAGGAGAAAGTGACATACCGTAAGCATTTGTGCCGTCGATATTCAGTCTTGATATTTCTTTTCTTGTATATTTTCCTGACATAAAGTTTCGTCTGTCAGAGTTTGACATATGGTGGGTGATGACAACAGTAGAAGTACCGTCGTGGGTTGTAGCATTCAGTTTTGACCACTCGCTGGCGGTGATTATTTCGCCGTTAAGCTCTGCGGTGTTTCGCTGAGGGTCAAGCATATCGGCACTAAGTCTTATGCTTCCTACCTCAGATGCCGGATGGTACTTATAGCCGTATCTTTGAGCGTGTCCTATAACGTAGGGCTCATAGTAACCGTACAGGGTAAGAGTTAAGGTAGGAACCAACAAAATACGAAGGTGGTTTGTGCTGAAGGTTCCGCTTTTTACTGATACATTGGCATTTTTCGTGGCAGCAAGAACATCGGCATTTCCTCTGCCCCAGAAGGTACCGCCGTTAATAGTGGTAGTTCCGCCCAGGAGTCTTAAGCACGCCGAGCGTGAAAATTCAACATCAACATCGTTATCGCCATCTTTGACATATGTTTCAAGGTTCGAAAAACCTCTGCCAAGGAAAATACCGTCGTTTACCATAAGGGTTCCGTTGTTAACTGTGATACAGTCTCCGTTCACCTGCTGCCAGGCATATCCGTCGTATCTGGCACCGATTGCCAGCCCAAGAACTCCGAATTGGATGGTATAGTCAAGCATATGTCTTAAATCATAGACATCTCTGCCATCATATATCCATTGCTTTTTGGAGCGACCTGCTTCGAGAGTACCTCCGTTTACTGTTACGATACCGCCGTCAATTTCAAGGACATTTCTGTATTTTACACCATCGTTAAAATATCTCGGACCATAGTCATCGTCTCTGGGTGTTTCCATTCTTCCGTAGCTGAAAAGTTTACCTGAATTATCTACGCTTGTATCATTTATAATAAGTGATGCACTACCGGGAACTCTTATCATAGTGGTTTCCACACCTGTTTCAGCATTAAGCTCAATCGACTTACCGTTCAGGTTCAGGGTTTTCTCGCCCTGACCGAGAGTTATCCAATATTCACCAATATCATTTACCTGACAGGTATAAATAATGTCGCGGGTAACAATAATATTCTTGTCTCCGCTGCTTTCAAGGATTTTTTTGAAGCTCTCTGCCGTGTCGACTTCTACATATTCTGCCTCGGCAGAAACAGGTACTATTCCGATACAGGAAAGTATCATTGTGAGAGCGAGAAAAATACTTATAAATTTTTTCATATTGCATTGCTCCTTTTCTGTGATGTAATACAAACTAACTTTATAATTACAATTATAATCGCAAACTTGCAAAAAGTCCCCACACTTTTGCAAAGTTTTAGTGTGGGAAGCTCGGATTTTTTTTCGGGAAGTGTGGGAAAAAGTGTGGGTTTTGGATAGAATAGAGCTGTTTGCAGTGGAAATAAAAAAAGAGAAAAACCATTTCACTGAGTTTTCCTCTCTTATATTGTTTTTGTCAGCTATGCTTTATTTCTTTCTCCCATCTTATTAAGAGAATAATTCCGTTTATAAGATATAACAGCCACATAACAAGTGTGGCGATATTATCGTTTCCCGATGCAAAATCAACCCACCACATATACACGCTCATCGAATTAACTGCAAGCCATATCCACCACTGCTCGGAATACATTCTGATGGTAATAATCATTGCAACCACAGATGCAACAGTTGTGAAGCTGTCGATAAACGGCATAGAATCGCCGATTGCACGTAATAACAAACCGTATAAATACGTTGCAACGGCTATTATAATCACTGTAAGCAATCGCTGTGGATTTTTCATATGCCGCTTTCTTACCTCGTGAGTTTCCTCGTTCATATTGCGGCTCCATACGTAAAAGCCTACAAACTGCATCGGCAGATAGTAGAGGGCATTTAGCATTGTCTCGCCGTAATACGTGGATTTAAATGCAATGATTGCATATAAAGCACTGTTTACCGTACCGAAAAGGTAAGCACTGAGCTTGCCCTTTCCTGCACACAGCACATACATAACACCCGTAACGGAGGAAATTATTCCCATAAGGGAATCATTCCAGTATATCGAAAGTGCAATAATTATAAAGCACGAAACGGCAATCTGAATGATTTCAAATTTATTCCAACCGCTCAATTCATTTTTGATAAATCTCATTTATTATTCTTTGCCTCAAGAAACTTTATTGATGCAACCGCATCCTCAAAGAAATTTTCACTGCCAATTTTTTCAATCATACCGTAACGCTCAAACATACGTCTTACCTCAGGCTGTAAGCCGCAGACAAGCACTGTTATTCCGTTATCTCGGAATTCGTGATAAAGCTCGTTGAACTCATCAAGTGCATTCACGTCAACACTCGGTACGGCACGGAATGAAATAATAACCTCCTGATAGTTAAACATCTTTTGTACTGCAGTTTTAAAAGTATCCTGTGTACCGAAGAACATCGGACCTGTGAGGTAGATAAGCTTTGTATACTGATAATCGCCCTGTAAATTGAGATGCTCAAGCTTCTTTGTATCAACGTCCTGAATTGATACTCTGAGGTTACAGCTCTTGATAAAGAACAGAAGCATTGAAAGCACAACGCCTATTAAAATAGCAGTCGTAAGGTCAAAAATCACAGTACAAATTGCAGTTATAACAAACTGTGCAATTGAGGTCTTGAACTTGTTTTTGAACATCCACTTGATTTCAGTAAACTCATTCATTCTCCACGCAGTCACCATAAGTACGCCTGCAAGTGCGCTTAAAGGAATACGTGACATAACTCCGCCTAAAAGGAACATTGAAAGAATGAGCACGATTGAATGAATAACGCTCACAAGTCTTGTAACTCCACCTGACTTGATTGCAACAGATGTACGTGCGATAGCCGCTGTTGCAGGAACTCCTCCGAAGAAGGGGATAACAAGGTTGCCTAAGCCCTGAGCGACAAGCTCACGTGTAGCATCCATTTTCTCGTTCTTCATCTTTCCGGCAGTAGCACCGCACAGAAGTGTTTCAATCAAGCCTAAGATTGCGATTGAAATACCACTCGGAATAAGCTTTGTAATCATATTAAGGTCGATACCTGTTTTGATTAAGCCCATATCAGTCATAAGTGTACGTGGAATTGCACCAACCTCGCTTAATCCCAATGAGCCGTCCTTATTTATAATCAGATTAAGAATAAGTGTAACAATAATTGCCGCAAGTGAGCCCGGAACATACTGTGCAAGCTTTTTCGGATAGAAAATCATAATAAGCATTGCAAGCAAGCCTGTTCCCACTGCCCATAAATTCGGTGTGAAATTGCCACCGGCAAATAAATCGTAGATTTTAGCAAGTGTAGTTGAACCCTCTGAGGTAGTACCTAAGAAATTATTCACCTGTCCTAAAGCAATGATAATTGCAATACCCGTCGTAAAGCCTGTGATTACGGCACCGGGAATGTATGAAACAAGCTTACCTATCTTGATGAATGCAGAAATCAGAAGCACAATACCTGAAATCATACCTGCGATAAGCACGCCCTGTGTACCAAATTCCGGTGCAGCTGCGATTGGCAGAAGAATTGCCGCCATTGCACCTGTCGGACCTGAAATCTGATATGAGGCACCCGAAAATACACCCATAATAAGTCCGGCAAAAATTGCAGTGATAAGTCCTGCCGCTGCATCGGCACCCGAGCTTACACCGAATGCAAGTGCCAAGGGAAGAGCAACAGCCGCCACTGTAAGACCTGCCATTAAGTCCTTGGTGAATTTCGCACCGTTGTAGCCTTTAAATTCTTTCTTTAAATCATTTGCAAATGTTTTTAACATAATGTTTTCCTTTCGTATGTAACATTAAAATACGAAACAATTATACCACGAAAATACGGTACATACAAGGCAAAAATATAATTTTGTATAACCCTACAAAAACCGTACAAAAAATAAAACAGGAATTGCTAAAAATGCAATTCCTGTATAAATAATTATTCGACTGTAACTGACTTGGCAAGGTTTCTCGGCTTATCAATGTCACAGCCCTTGAGTGATGCTACATAGTAACCGAATAACTGCAGCGGGATAACTGAAAGTGAGGGAAGGAGAGTTTCGTTGATTAACGGAATCTTCACCACGTGGTCAGCCACGCTGTCCATATCATCCTGATTTTCAGTTGTAACACCCATAACAACAGCACCTC
Source organism: Clostridia bacterium (assembly GCA_045540855.1). Taxonomy (GTDB): domain Bacteria; phylum Bacillota; class Clostridia; order UBA1381; family UBA1381; genus UMGS1958. Next base: position 5,084 of record JAZQHZ010000199.1, on the reverse strand, counting down.
TTGCCTTAACCTCCTTAACGTTTGACACTGTCTTGTCAAAGAGATCTGCACCTGTTGCAAGTGCAATTACGAGTGTACCGTCCTCGATAAGTGAAATTGTACCGTGCTTCAATTCACCTGCGGCATATGCTTCTGAGTGAATGTATGAAATTTCCTTGAGCTTTAATGAGCCCTCAAGACAAACCGCATAGTCAAGATTTCTTCCGATGAAGAAGATTGACTGGCAGTTATAGAACTTTGATGCAAGATACTGAATCTCGTCCTTGTTCTCTAAAATCTTTGAAACCATCTCCGGTAAATTCTCAATATCACGTACATACTGAGCATATTCGCCCGATGTAACCATACCTAACTTATCAGCCATATAGAGTGAAATAAGGTACATTACTGCAAGCTGTGTTGAGTATGCCTTTGTTGTAGCAACGGCAATCTCCGGACCTGCCCAGGTATAGATAACATCGTCTGATGCGTTTGCAATAGCACTTCCCACAACGTTTACGATTGAAAGGATTCTTGCACCGTGATTCTTTGCTTCCTTTAAAGCGGCGAGCGTATCAGCAGTTTCACCTGACTGGCTTATTACGATAACAAGATCACGTGAACCGACAATCGGGTCACAGTAACGGAACTCTGATGCCACCTGCACCTCGACCGGGATACGGCACATCTTCTCAATGATATACTTGCCGACAACGCCAACGTGGTAAGCACTTCCGCAGGCTACGATATAAATCTTTCTGATGTTCTTGATATCCTCTGTTGTGAGTGAAATATCGTCAAGAACAACCTTGCCATTCTTGATTCTCGGTGAAATTGTATCACGGAGAGCCTTCGGCTGCTCCTCAATTTCCTTCATCATAAAATGCTCATAGCCGCCCTTTTCAGCTGCGCTTACGTCCCAGTCAACTGTGAACACTTCCTTTGAAAGCTCTTCCTTATCTGTGTTATATACCTTAACGTTGTCCTTATTTAAAACAACAATCTCGTTATCCTCAAGATAATAGATGTTTCTTGTGTGCTTTAAGATTGCAGTAACGTCTGATGCGATGAAGTTTTCACCCTCGCCAAGACCTACAATCATCGGGCTTGCCTTTCTTACAGCGATAAACTGATCCGGATAATCAGCACAAAGCACACCTAAAGCGTATGAGCCTTCAAGCTTGCCGATAACCTTGATCATAGCCTCAATAATATCGCCCTTGTAGTAATACTCAAATAAGTGAGCAATAACCTCTGTATCAGTTTCTGAAAGGAAGTTAAAGCCCTTGTCAATAAGCTTCTTCTTTAAAGGGATATAGTTTTCGATAATACCGTTATGTACTACTGCAAAACGGTTTGACTGTGAAAGGTGAGGATGTGAATTTACATCTGATGGCTCACCGTGAGTTGCCCAACGTGTGTGACCGATACCAACACAGCCTTTAACGCTGTTACCGCCGTCAGTCATATCCGAAAGAACCTTTAAACGTCCTTTTGCCTTTTCTACCTGAATTTCACTGCCGTTATATACAGCAATACCTGCACTGTCATAGCCACGGTACTCAAGCTTTGAAAGTCCTTCTAAAAGAATGGGAGCAGCATTGTTAGCACCTACGTAACCAACTATTCCGCACATATTTATATACCTCCGTAAAATGTAATTTCTAAATTATTATATACCACTATACATTGTACACTAAAAACAAGAAAAAATCAACATTTTTCGGGAAATTGTAAAAAAATTGTTATCAATTCTGTTAAAATTCACAATGGGTGTTGATTAGCTGAAAAAAATATGGTATAATAGTACCATTATAATAGGTGAGGTATGTACTATGAAAAAAGAATTGATATACACCAATCCGCTTTCGTGCGAAAAGGATGTTGAGAGCTTTGTTTTAGAAGGAAGTGCAAATATATATTTTGAAAACGGAAAAATGCGTATGAAGAACGCACTTGATGCAGAGCTGGGACAAAAATCGAACTTCGTATTCTGGTGTGATAAGGATTTTCCGTCAGATATAATGATTGAATGGACGTTCAAGCCCATTGAAGAGCCGGGGCTTGCCATTATGTTTTTTAGTGCAAAGGGCTGTAACGGTGAGGATTTATTTGACAAGGCCTTATCAGAGCGTGACGGGCAGTATAATCTCTATCACAGCGGTGATATTAATGCATATCACATTTCATATTTTCGTCGTAAGTGGGATGAGGAAAGAGCCTTCCATACTTGCAATCTGAGAAAAAGCAAGGGCTTTTATCTCGTTGCACAGGGTGCTGACCCGATACCAAACTGCGATGACGTAATGGAAAGCTATAACATAAGAATAACAAAATATAAAGGAAAGATAGATTTTGCAATCAATGACCTTACCGTATTTTCGTGGACGGATGACGGGAATGAATACGGAGCTGTTTTAGGTGAGGGCAAAATCGGATTCAGGCAGATGGCACCGATGATAGGTGAATACAGCGACCTGAAGGTATTTGAATTAAAGGACTGAATAAATGAACAATAAAGTATTAAAAACTCTTGAATTTGATAAGATTTTGGCAAGACTTTCGGAATATACCGAAAGTGTAGCAGTGAAAAAGAGAATAGAAGAGCTTGAGCCGTATCCTACACTTGCATTGGCAAAGGATGCACAGCGTGAAACCACAGAGGCGGTTATAACCACACTGAAGCTTGGCGGACCGCCGGTGAATTTATCGGTTGCAGAGGTAACAAAGTATGTCCGTCTTGCAGAAAGAAGCGGTATGCTTCACGCAAAGGAGCTAATGGAAATTTCAAGAATGCTCTATATTGCAAGAAGAATGAAATCGTATCTTGACGAAGCATCGGAGGAATGTCATAAGCTGCACGAAATCTGCGAAAATATCCAGACAGCAAAAGCACTTGAGGACAGAATAAATCTGTGCATTGTATCGGAGGAGGAAATCGCTGACGAAGCCTCGTCAGAGCTTTCCACAATCCGCCGCAAGATGCGTAATCTCAATGCTAAAATCAAGGACACCTTAAACGGAATGGTGAGAAGCTCGCATTATAAGAAGTTTCTGCAGGATCCGATTGTAACAATGCGTTCAGACAGATTTGTTATCCCGGTAAGGGCAGAATACCGTGCAGAAATTCCGGGAATCGTTCACGATTCCTCGTCAAGCGGTGCGACTGTGTTTGTTGAGCCGATGAGCGTTGTAAACTCAAACAATGAGATACGTGACTTAAAGGCGAAGGAGCAGCAGGAAATCGAGCGTATCTTAATGGAGCTTTCGGCACTGGTATGCGAAAATTCGCATACGATTTTTGTGGATTACAAATATGTATGCGAGCTTGATTTTATGTTTGCAAAGGCGAAGCTTTCCCTTGATATGAACGGCAACGAGCCTGAGCTTAACGACAAGGGAATTATAGATTTCAAAAATGCAAGACATCCGCTTATTGACAAGGATAAGGTTGTTGCGAACGATATAAGGCTCGGCGGTGAATATGACACGCTTGTTGTAACAGGTCCGAATACCGGCGGTAAGACAGTAACGTTAAAAACAATCGGACTTTTCTCGCTTATGGCTGCATCGGGACTTCATATAAGTGCAGGTGACAGAAGTAAGGCGGCGGTGTTTGAGCAGGTGTTTGCAGATATAGGCGACGAGCAGAGTATTGAACAGAGTCTGTCAACCTTCTCGTCACATATGGTAAATATCGTTGAAATAGTAAAATCGGTAGACAGCGGCTCGCTCGTGCTTTTTGATGAGCTTGGCAGTGGTACAGACCCGACGGAGGGTGCGGCACTTGCAATTGCAATTCTTGAATTTTTGCGTACCTTTAAGGTAAAAACAGTTGCAACCACGCATTACAGTGAATTAAAGCTCTATGCTTTGTCAACTGACGGCGTTGAAAATGCTTCGTGTGAATTTGACGTTGAGAATTTACAGCCGACATATAAGCTTTTAATCGGCGTGCCGGGTAAGAGTAACGCATTCTCAATTTCAAGGCGACTTGGACTTGAAGAGGTTATAATAGACCGTGCAAATGCTATTCTTTCGGATGAGGAAATCAAATTCGAGGACGTAGTAACAGAGCTTGAGGTAAACCGTGCAAAGGCAAGGCAGGATGCCGAGGAGAATAAGCGGCTTAAAAATGAGCTCAAATCCTTGCGTGACCAGGTAGAGAAGGAAAGAATAAAGCTGAAGGAAAGCAAGTCTAAAATTCTTGAAGAAGCTCACCGAGAGGCGAAAATAATTGTAATGGATGCCAAGGAAGAGGCAAATTCCATTATCAAGGACCTTGAAAAAATGCGTCAGCAGGGAATAAGAAGTGGCGGTGCACTTGACAAGAAGGCACAGTCAGCACGTGATACCTTAAAGCAGAGAGAAGAAAGCATCGACAAGAAGATGGCACGTGCGGCAAAGCCGAAGAAAACGTATGTAGAGCCGCCGAAGAATTTAAAGGTTGGTCAGACAATTAAGCTCATTGATATGAACGAGGAGGCTACAATATTGAAATTACCCGATGCCAAGGGAATGTTAAGAGTTCAGGCAGGTATTTTCAAAATGGACGTTCATATTACAAATGTGCGTGAGGTCAAGGAAGAGGAAACAAAGAAGCTGACAGAGAAATACGTTCCTGTGCAGCGTTCATTTGAATCAAAGACCAAAACTGCCACAACGGAAATTGACGTAAGAGGCAACAACGTTGAAGAGGCGTGGATAAAGGTTGAAAAATTCCTTGATGACTGCTATCTTGCAGGGATTTCACCTGTGAGAATAATTCACGGCAAGGGTACCGGACTTTTAAGAAAAGGCTTGCAGAATTATATCAAGGGCTATAAATATATCAAATCATACAGAAACGGAAAGTTCGGCGAAGGCGAGGACGGCGTTACTGTGTGTGAATTGAAGTAACAGAGGGAAATATGGATTTAAAAACAGAAAAGCGTTCACTGAGACATAAAATATTTGAGGCTCAGGCATACAGCAAATTTTTTATTAAGTGGATTTTAGCGGCATTTATAACGGGAGTAATCGCCGGAATGGTGGGAATATTTTTCCACAAGCTGCTTGAAATTGTAACGGAATAAGTCGGATCGTAGCCATGTCGTTCTGTGAGC
>JAZQHZ010000198.1:0-5708 GCA_045540855.1 Clostridia bacterium | reverse complement strand
ATTTTCGGCATTTTCTTTGCCATATAAGCGGAAAGCTCCGTTTGCGGAGTTATAGGATATCCGAAGAAATGACGGCAACCTGAACGAATTGCAGCCTCGCCGATTGCTTCGTTACCCTTCATAAGTACCTTTTCACCCATGTGTATGCTCCTTTCTAAAAAAGCCTTAGCTTTAATCCTCGTAAATTGAAATTGCACAATCCGGACAGATTGTTGCACAGAATGCACAGCCGATGCACTTCTCCGGCTCGACTACTTCCGCAGGGCGATAACCCTGAGAATTCATTTTGTCTTTTGATATGCCAATGATTTTCTTTGGACACGCACTTACGCAAAGCTGACAGCTCTTGCAGCGATCCTCATTAACAACAACTCTTTTCATATATTCATCTCCTTTTAAAAGGGCATTTTAATGGTGATTTCCATCTCGAATGCTCTTAATTCTTCGGGAAGCTCTGCAATTGTGGCGTGAGTTCCGCAATGGTATGCAAGAGGGATTCCCATTTTATTACTAAGCTCGCAGGCGGTATCAAGTCCCGATAAAAGAACTGACGTATCCGTCTGCATAGCAAGGTTTGTATTGTTATATATATCGGTAAATTTAAGGCGTGATGCCGCTTCAATGTTTTGGGCCATCTCCATAAGCTCATCAACCTCAGAGGTAAGCGGACGCTTTGTGTTTATGACATAGTGCATCTCATAAGGATGCGTTGCAAAAAATCTTGAATACTGTCCAAGTGCATATGCACCGTCCTCGTCACCGCCTACGTCAAAGATTACAACATCCTCCTCGCTGTCAAATACGCCGAGTACCGCAGAGGGTACGATAGGCATATCCAGGTTGGTTGATGCAAAGCCGTTTGCAATAAGTCTTATTCCAAGCTCGCTTAAAATCTGAGCCGCATCGTTGGTGCGGAAGTAGGGATTGACAATGTCTATGTCAATTATAGCCACGCTTTTGCCCTTTGCACGCTCCTTGCGTGCAAAATTTAAGGCAACCTCGGTTTTACCGCTGCCGAAATGTCCGGCAAAAATATGAATTTCTTTCATTAATCAAACTCTTTTCTTACTATTAAAATATATATCACATTACATTATAACACTAATCAAGAATTTTTTCAACCTCTAATTCATATTTATTTGTGTTTTTTTTACTGAATTTTATGATTATTGCATATGAAATCGCCATAACAATAAATCCTGAGGCAATTCCAATGCCCTCGCTGCCCGAAAGTGCCGCACCGACGAAGTAAAATACGATAAGGAGAAGAAGCGGCAGTGCATATACGATAAATGCCGTATACAGCACCTTTGATGATGCCATTTCCATTTCAACCTTGTCGCCGACCTTCGCTCCGATTGTGTTTTTAGCACTGACAACCGTTCTTGCATTGCAGCCGCCGCACGAAGCACAGTTGCCGCCGCACGCACTTTCACGTACAACGGAAATCTCAGCCATAGTGCCGGTTGTGCTTATTACTGTTCCTGTCTGTTTCATAACGGGTGCCATTCTCCAATCATCTGCTTTGCGTGCAATCTTGCGGTTTCACTGACGTCACTGCCGTCGATAATGCGGGCAATTTCCTCAACTCTGCCGTCAAAATCAAGCTCAACAAGTGAGGTCTTTGCCATTTCGCCGTCAGTATCCTTCTTAATCAGATAATGATTATCCGCCGCCGCAGTCATCTGCGGAAGGTGAGTGATGCAGATTACCTGCTTCAATTCGCCTATTGCACGAAGCTTACGGGCAATCTTGACCGCCGCCGAGCCTGATACGCCTGTATCAATCTCGTCAAATATGAGCGTATCAACGCTGTCGCTCTGAGCAAGGATTGACTTCATTGCAAGCATAACTCTTGACAATTCACCGCCCGATGCGATTTTTACCAATGGCTTTAGCGGCTCGCCGGGATTGGTGGTTATCATAAATTCTACACGGTTCATACCGTTTGCTTCAAAGGTGTCAATATCCTCAACGCATACCGAGAATTTTGCCTTTTCCATATCAAGCTCGTGAAGTGCATTTTCAATTCCTTCGCTAAGCTTCTTTGCCGCCGTTTTTCTGGATTGCGAAAGCTCCTTTGCAGCTTCACGCAACCTATCCTCCGTCTGCGATAATTCCTCGCCAAGACGTATAAGCATTTCGTCTGAATCAACGATTGAATCAAGCTCCGCCTGAGACTTTTCGCCGTAGGCGATAATATCAGCAATGGTTGCACCGTATTTTTTCTTCAATTTTGATATGATATCAAGTCTTTCTTCGATATCGTTGAGTCTTTGCGGATTATATTCCGCACTTTCACCGAAATCACGGATTTCGTGAGCCGCATCCTCAATTGTGTACATTGCCTCGCTCAATCGGTCGTATAATTCCTTCAAAGTGGGATTTACGTCCGAAATGCCCGAAAGGGCATTCACTGCAATGCTCACTCCGTCATATGCAGACGGTGCACCGTCAAGGTCATAGAGGCTGGAATAAGCCGTTGCCGCTGCTTCTGCGATTTTCTCAGCATTTGCGAGCAAGTCACGCTCCTCCTTTAATTCCTCATCCTCGCCAATGCGAAGCTGTGCCTCTGTGATTTCGTTTATCTGGTATTCCAGCAAATCCATTCTCTGCATCTTTTCCTTTTCGTTAAGCTGCAGGGCGGATAGCTTTTTCAGAATATTTTTACGCTCGGAATTTATGGCACAATACTTATTTATAAGCTCCTGTGACTGTGCGTAGTCATCAAGGAAATTAATATGCTTGTCGGGCGTTAAAAGTGCCTGATTATCGTGCTGACCGTGAATATTTATCAGCTTATCGGCAATTTCACGCAACGTCGCAAGCGTCAGTGCCATTCCGTTGATACGTGCCGTGCTTTTACCCTCGGTATTGACGGTGCGTGTGATAATTATTTCGCCGTCCTCCGCTTCAATATCGTGCTCGTTGAGCAAGGGAAGAAGGGAAGGAGGTGCGTCAAATACTGCCTGAACAGTAGCCTTATCAGTGCCGTAGCGGATAAGCTCACGGCTTGAACGGCTTCCTAAAATCATATTTATCGAGTCGATAATTATAGATTTTCCGGCTCCCGTTTCACCGGTAAAGGCTGTCACACCGTTGCGGAAGCTGACCTCTAAATTCTCAATTACCGCTACATTTTTTATGTTTAAACTAATAAGCATTGCTTAACCTCAAGCTTTGAAAATCTTTCTTAAACGAGCTGCCATATCAACTGCTGCCGCTTCGCTCTGCGTAATGATTAAAACAGTGTCATCACCTGCGATTGAGCCTAAAATATCAGCACGAAGTACCGAATCCACCGAAGCCGCAACTGCCGGAGCCATACCCGGATATGTACGGATAACAACGGTGTGAAGTGCAGAAGAAATTCCTCTGACAGTATCTGAGAATAGGTTTAAGTGTTTGTCAGAATTATCCACCGATTCAACCGGCATTGAATAGCAAGAGCCGCCACCCGATGTCGGAGCCTTGATAAGTCCGAGCTCCTTGATGTCACGTGAAACCGTAGCCTGCGTAACGTCATAGCCTGCCTTTGTCAGCTCCTCAATAAGCTGCTCGTGGGTTTTAATCGGCTTTTCGCCTATGATTTTAATAATTTGTCCCTGTCTTTTATACTTCATTGTAATACCTTTTTTTCCTTTCAAAAAAATCATGAGATGCAAATTCTATTCAGGCATCCGCTCATTAAAGTTTGCTTACTAATGTATGATAGAACGATTTATTTTCCGTCTTAATCAGCTTGAAACGGTGAGGTGATTTCAAAACCACAACCTCGTCCGCACCGCTTATATATCCGTGAACATCGCCGTCCGCAGTGACAACTGCATCATTGTCGGGATAGGTTGAGTCAAGCTTTATAACAATCGGCTTGTCAGAGCTTAAAACCGCACTGCGTACCGAAAGCATATGTGCACAGATAGGCGTAGCAACATAAAGCTCCATATTCGGGTCAACCACAGGTCCGCCTGCGGAGATTGAATAGCCCGTAGAGCCGGTGGGTGTTGCAATGATAAGACCGTCTGCAATATAGCGATACATCAGCTCCTTATCGGCATACAATTCCATACCGACAAGCTTTGCACCGACGGATTTTGATACAACCACGTCATTTAAGGCAAGGTGCGAATATGTACACACACCGTTTTTATGGATTTCAAACTCCAGAAGCATACGCTCCTCAATAATGTAATCGCCGCAAAGCAGCTTATCCAGTGCAGCCTCAATATTAGCTTCCTCAATTTCAGTAAGGAAACCGATTTTTCCTAAGTTTATGCCAAGTACGGGAATACCCGAAATAGCACAGTCGGTAGCCTCCTGCAAAATCGAGCCGTCACCGCCTAAGATAATCATCGAATCAGCCGTTTTAAACATTTCCTCACGAGACAGATAAGTAACATTCATCTGTGTGACCGAAAATGAAGAATCCATCAGAAGCTTTGCCTTGCCGCACAGGTAGTCAACCACCCGTTTGGTATGCAAAAGCCCGATATCCTTAATCTGATTCGGAACAATAGCTATATTTTTCATAATAACCTCGTAATTTAGAATACTACTAATAATTATACCACGTTTTTTAGGATATTTCAAGTATTTTATGAATATTTATTCATAAAATACAAAAAAAGTATAGACAAAAAGGAAAAAATATGTTATTATATTATTGCGACATAAACTCAATATTGATTGATAGAACAGTATGTCTTTTTATCTTTGATAAAAATGCATGCTCTATTTCGCATACTGGAAAGTCAATCAGCGGAGTTTGTGTCGCAGCAAGCGGAGTTATGCGTTTTTAGGCGTGTAGCTTCGCGGCTGCACGTCTTTTTAATTTGAGCGGAAAACAGCGTGCATAAAATACATAGGGAAGGAGGAAAAACAGGTTTCGTTGTTGCCACATAACAAAAACGCATACTCACGGTAGTCGCTAAACAATCAAAAAAAAGCGAGGGACTTTCCCTCGCTTTTCATCATATAACCTCAACCGCATGCCGCGTAGCGTGGCAGTTAATATTCACTGCCACCGGTAAGCCTGCAATATGCGTCGGATAAACCTCAATGTTTACGCCGAACGCAGTAGTTGTGCCGCCAAGCCCTGCTGCACCTATTCCTAATTTGTTTATCTTTTCGAGCAGCTTTTCCTCAAGCTCTGCATAGAACGGATTTTCATTGCTTGATGTAATATCACGTGTCAATGCCTTTTTTGCCAGTACGCACGCCTTATCCATCGTGCCGCCTATTCCTACGCCTATAACCATCGGCGGGCAGGGATTAGGGCCTGCTTTTTCTACCGTTTCAATCACAAAATCCACTACGCCGTCAAGCCCGTCCGAAGGATTGAGCATCTTTAATGCACCCTTGTTTTCACTGCCGAAGCCCTTCGGAGCGAAGGTGAGCTTTAGCTTGTCACCGTCAACGAAATCGTAGTAAATCACCGCCGGAGTGTTATCCTTGGTATTTATACGGTTAAGTGGGTCGCCTACGACGGATTTTCTTAAATATCCGTCAGTGTAACCGCGTGCAACGCCCTTATTGATTGCATCGGTAAGAGCGTCGCCCTCGATAAATACGTCCTTGCCGATTTCAACGAAAAATACAGCCATACCCGTGTCCTGACAAATCGGGACCTCCTTTTTTGCGGCAATATCGGCATTTTGTATCAGCTTTTCCAGCACATTGCGGCTCACGTCCGACTTATCGGTTGCAAT
>JAZQHZ010000197.1:0-15580 GCA_045540855.1 Clostridia bacterium | reverse complement strand
CCATCTGCATAGGTATAAGCACCGGATACATTCCGTACTTCTGAGCCGCATAGTCGCAAGCCCTTGCAACCACTGTTTCAAAATCACGGCAGTTTTCTGCCCAGCGTCTGATTGAAATTCCTATCAGCTTCTTATCTGACGGAACCTCGTATTCATCAAGAATCTTTCTGCCTGCCTTTTTATCTGCACTTTCAAGTCCGAGTGCCGGATCGGCTGTGATAAGTATCTTCGGCTTATTCACTCCGATTTCCTTTAACAACTGTGCCGACGGCTTATCACGCAGAGTAATGAGATCTACCTTATTCAATACCTTCTGCGTGCTTTCACGGCTGCCTGCGTGATTTAACGGTCCTATACCGTTGGAATAAAGCATCACCTTAAGCTTGTAGCGTAATGCGGTATTGATTATGGTGAGATAGTACAGAAGTGATTTTGTGCTGGTACCGTCCTGCATCAGTGTGCCGCCGCCGCTGATAAGCATATCTGCTTTTTTCATATGCTTCAATATCGCCGGGAAATTGAAGCGGTTAATTGATTTCACACGGTATAATCTCTCCGTTTCTCTCGGATTTTTACTTAATACCACGATATTCGGGCTTTCCTTGTACTTGGCTATATCGTTTATTATAGCCGTTAAAAGTGCATCATCACCGCTGTTTTTAAAGCCGTAATATCCCGAAATAAGTATCTCATCGTGCTTTGACAGTGCCCATTCGTAAACCTTAAGACAGTCCGATGCCATTCTTGCAACTGAATACTCCTTCTTGATAAGCTCACGACCGTATTCACCGAGTGCTTCCTTTTCTGCCTCACTCATATCGAAATAACGCAGAATATCGTGGAGCAATGCTCCTGAGGTAGGCTCATCACAGCCTCGGCAACAGAAATTCGTATCAATTCCTACCTGGAGCTTTGATTCCTCAAACAAGCCGATATATCCCTCATTACCAGAAATGATTACAGGCTTTTTCGCCGCCATAGCCTCAAGTGCCGCACGGCTTACGCCGACAAACAGCTTACACGGTGCAACAAGCTTGTTTATATCCGTTCTTCCGCCCGTTAAAACTATAACCTCTCTGCCGCACTCCTCGTTTGCCTTCTGTGCCTTTTTCTTTACATTTTCAAAATCGTCACCACTGCCGACGATTACTATTTTCAGATTATCAATCTGCTTGTCAAGCTGCGGCGTGATTTCTATCAGCTGCTTTGCAACAAGGCTTCTCGACTCGTCCATTCGGCTTACATATGAAATGATATTTTCCTTTTCGGGATTTAAGCCAAATTCCTCACATACATCGCTGCAATCCGTATCCGGCGAGAATTTACCCGTATCAATACCGTTTATTGTTACACGTATATCACGAGCCGGAATTTTATAGTTATCCATTAAGTACGTCTTGATATCCTCCGATACCGCAACGCACTTTTCGCCCCAGTCTGTGATATATTTCAAGCCATACTTTGTGGTAAATACCCAGTGTGCGGTTGTAACATACGGGAATTTCATAATTCTGTGAAGCTTTCCCAATATAAAGGAAGAAATTCTTGCGTGTGAATGAACAATATCAATTTTTTCCTTCTTTATAACATTGGCAAGTGTTCTTGCCGCCTTTATCATCTGTATCGGATTTTTAGTATGAAGCGGCACGTAATAATGCTTTATTCCTTCCGCCTCAAGCTCCTTTTCGTAAACTCCGCCTCTTGAAGTTACTATTATATTATATCCTCTGCGCTTCAATTCCTTAGCCAGCTCAACAACGTGAGTTTCCGCTCCGCCGATTGTAAGCTGCTGAAGGGATAAAAGTATATTCTTACATTCTTTCAAAATATCACCTATTTCCAAATATAATTATTCTATTATATTATACTGCATCTTGGCAAAAAAAGCAAGTGATTCAGATATTTTTTAATAAAATGTAAATTTTTTATTTACAAATCCGAAAAAATAGTGTATAATAGGAATGTTATTATAATAATTTTTCAGAACGAAAGGAAAAAATCATGGAAAAAAGATCAACCTTTACAGGAAGCCTTGGCTTCATTTTAGCGGCAGCAAGCTCCGCTATCGGATTGGGTAACATCTGGCGTTTCCCGTATCTTGCGGCTAAGTATGGCGGCGGTGCATTCTTGCTCGTTTACATCTTACTCGTTATCACATTCGGTTTTACGCTTATGCTTGCAGAAAATGCAATCGGACGTAAGACAGGTAAGAGTGCATTGGTTGCATTCGGTGAGCTTAACAAAAAGTGGAAGTTTTTAGGTATTCTTGCTACAATTGTACCGGCGGTTATTCTTCCCTATTATAACGTAATCGGCGGTTGGGTAATCAACTTCGCAGTTGAGTATCTTTCAGGAAATGCGGCAGGTCTTGCAGCGGATTATGACGGACTTACTTTCTTTAAAACTATGGTAGGCAACCCGACAAAGCTCCTTGTAGCTTTATATATATACGTCCTTGCAAACACTGTAATTATTCTCTGCGGTGTTCAGAAAGGTATTGAGAGAATTTCAAAAATTCTTATGCCAATCCTTCTCTTGCTTGCAGTCGGAATTTCAGTGTACTCTATAACTCTTCCGGGTGCAGTTAAGGGACTTGAATATTTATTCGTACCTAAGCTTGAGAACTTCTCACTTCAGGGTGTGCTTGCGGCAATGGGACAAATGTTCTACTCCCTTTCACTTGCTATGGGTATTATGATTACATACGGCTCATACCTTCCGAAAGAGAGTGACCTTGAGAAGAGTGTTTCAAGAATTGAAATCTTTGATACAGCAATCGCAATCCTTGCAGGTCTTATGATTATCCCGGCAGTATTCGCTTTCTCAAACGGCGACCCTGCTGCACTCAATAAGGGACCGGGGCTTATGTTCATCACATTACCGAAGGTATTCGAAAGCACAGGCGTGGCTACAATTATCGGTACTGCATTCTTCCTGCTCGTACTTTTTGCAGCACTCACATCTTCAATGTCACTTATGGAAACACTCGTTTCATCAGTTTGTGACCATTTCAAGATGGAGAGAAAGAAGTCAACAATCATTGTTGCAATCTTCACAGCTATTGTTGGTACATTCCCGGCTTTAGGCTATAATGTATTATCAACCGTTAAGTTCGGTAAGTTTGATATTCTCGATACAATGGACTTCTTATCAAACTCAGTACTTATGCCTATCACAGCACTTCTCACATGTATCTTCATAGCATACATTGTAGGTGTTAAGATGGTTAAGGACGAGGTTGAGTTATCGGGCAAGTTCAAGAGAGAAAAGCTCTTTAATGTAATGATCAAGTACATTGCTCCGCTTTTCACAATTGCAATTCTTGTATTTGCTTTACTTGAAGCTTTAGGCGTACTTACAGTTTAATTGACAATTCCAGAAGCGGTCTCAAATAAGACCGCTTCTTTATTTTTGTACAATCTTACCAAATTTGTGTACTAAATTTGTATACTTTGAACTTTAAATTCGATTTTTTTCTCTTGTTTTAAATCCGAAAATGTTATATAATATAAGTAACTATATTTTGCGGTTCATACCGCTATGGAAAAGGAGAGAGAAAAAATGAAGAGAAAAATCTTAAGCTCTGTTCTGAGCTTATCACTTGCCGCTTCACTGTTTTCGGGATTTGCTACGCCTGTAAGTGCCGCAGCAAAGACACCTGAATATCAGCCCTATAAGCGCCGCATGGAGCAAATTGACAGAGGTCTTATCGCAGTAAGAACCTATGCTGATACAAGAGGTCAGGCAGTAAACGGCGTATATTTAAGCTGGAGATTATTAGGCACGGAAAGCCTTGAAAATCAGGCGTTTGATATCTATCGTGACGGCAAGAAAATTAAAACAACAGGCGTTCACGATGCTACAAACTACGTTGACACAGCAGGTACTGTAAACAACACATATAAGGTTGTTCCGGCAGGTGCTGATGCAACAGCAGTTGCGGCAGAGCCGGGCGTTACTCCTATCCCCACCAACCACTACGCAAAGCCGAGTGAGGTTGGTAACGGATACAGTGAAAAGAACTCATTTACATATATTGACGTTCCGATTGTAAGACCGGCTGATATGAAAACATCATCAGGTGACTGGTCATATTACTACAATCTTGACTCTGACCACGAGGGCGGTGCAAATGACGCAAGTGTCGGCGATATTGACGGCGACGGTCAGTATGAGATTATATTGAAGTGGGACCCGACAAACTCAAAGGATACAATAAATACAGGTCTGAGCGGTAACGTATATATTGACGCTTACGAAATCTCAACAGAGGATCTGGGATATAAGTGGAGAATTGATTTAGGTCCGAGTATCCGTGCAGGTGCACACGATACACAGGTGCTTGTTTATGACTTTGACGGTGACGGCAGATCAGAGGTTGTAATGCAGACTGCACCGGGTTCAAAGGACGCAGCAGGAAATTATGTTACTAATGTAGGTGATACTGAAGCAATCAGAAACACTAACAACGACGAAATTCTTCTTAGTAAGGGACATAACATAGGTGCAGATTTCTACACCGTATTCGACGGTGAAACAGGTATTGCATTATCAACAACAGCAGGTATTCCGCTTGGTTCAACAAACGGCTCGGACTGGGGCGACAGCAAGCTTCAGAGAGCTCACCGTTTCCTTGGTGCAGTTGCATACCTTGACGGTGTTAATCCGTGCATTGTAATGTGTAGAGGTTATTACAACCGTGCGGTCGTACGTGCTTATACATGGGATGGCATTTCAATGTCAATGCTCTGGGAGCACGACGGTAATGCAAAGGCTGCCGATTCACTCTACGGACAGGGTAACCACAACTTAAGCGTTGCGGACGTAGATAATGACGGCAAGGATGAGGTTGTTTACGGCTCAGCCGTACTTGACGATAACGGAAAGGCTATCGGCAATACATACCTTGGTCACGGCGATGCAATGCACGTTAATGACTTCAACAACGACGGTATGCAGGAGGTATTCTCTGTTAAAGAGAAATCAGAGGGTTATAAGAACAATGCCGCTGACTTCAGAGTTGCCGCAACAGGCACTAACCTTTTCGGTGTAGGTGCTTCAGGCGATACAGGCCGTGGTGTAATGGATAACATCGACGATGCTTACGCAAAGGCAAATCCGAACGCACTCGCACTCGGATGGACCAGCTCACACACAAATGTATTTGATTTGACAGGTGCTGAGCTTGGTGCAAAGCCGTCAGGTGCAGGCAAGGGTTCATTTGATAACTTCCTCGTATTCTGGGACGGCGATTTAAGCCGAGAGCTTCTTGATGCAAATATTATTCAGAAATATTACGCTGAAACAGGTACCACAAGACGTTTCTATGGTCCTTCAGACGGCTATACCTTAACCGGTGCATCAACAAATAACTATACAAAGAGAAATCCTTGTCTCGTAGCTGACCTCTGGGGCGATTGGAGAGAGGAAATCATTATGGGTGCAGGCAAGGGCAAGGACGAAAGCCCTGTATTGAGAATCTTCACCTCAACAATGCCTACAACTTACAGATTACATACACTTATGCACGACAGCCAGTACAGAATGGCTATCGCTTGGCAGAACGTCGGCTATAACCAGCCACCGCATACAAGCTATTACGTAGGCTCGGCTGCACTCGCAACGGACGAAAACGGCAAAGAGCTTAACTATCTCGCACCGGAAACTGCATATACAAACGTTGTATATGAATTAGAAAACATTCCGGTAACAGGCATTAAAATCCCCGAATCAAAGGTAAGCGTTGAAATGGGTAAGTCAACCCTTATCGGTGCTGAGGTTGAGCCGGTTGAGGCTACAAGAAAGACCATTATCTGGACTTCATCGGATGAAAGCATTGCAACAGTTGCAAACGGAAGCGTAAAGGGTATTTCAGAGGGTACAGCTACAATCACTGCTACAACAAAGGATGGCGGCTTCAGCGCTACCTGTGAAGTGACAGTATTTGCTAACCACGTAACTGGAGTTTCACTTTCAGACACTGCAATAGAGCTTGGCTCGGAGCAGACAAAGACATTAAAGGCATATGTTACACCTTCAAATGCAAGCGTAACGGACGTTAAGTGGTCATCATCAAACAACGCAGTTGCAACAGTTGATGCAAACGGTGTTGTAACAGGTATTGCAAACGGTTCAGCTACAATCACTGCAACAACAGTTGACGGCGGCTTCAAAGCAAGCTGTGAGGTTAAGGTATTCCCTCTCGTTACAACTGATGTTACAGGCACTAACGCATTTGAATTTGTAAGCGGCGGCGATGATGCAAACACAACACTCAAGGCAAGTGCAAATTCAGCCGCACTCACACACGCAGATTCAGCAAACGGTGCAGTTGTACAGAAGAAGTTTACTGCATATTCGGATAACAAGGCTACATTAACCTTCCAGTTCACAACAGGCGGTCAGAAGTATGACGGCTCGAACTGGAACTGGGACGGACACGAATACAGCTTCGGATTGAAGTTCCTTGATACAAACGGAAATAACATTATGACAGTGGCACAGCCGTATGCAACAAAGGCAGGTACACTCACCAGCCAGCTCGGCAGCAATGCCGCAACTGCACTTATAGGTAACTGGACAACTGTTATAGACAGTGCCGGCGATGTACAGGGCAGTGCAAAGAGATGGAACGTAACAATTGAATTTGACTACGACAGCGATACTTGCACCGCAACAATCGTAGGTACAGATTCAGCATGGACAGCTGAAAATGCGAAGTATACAAAGACATTCGCATTAAATGGTTCAAGCTTTGAGACAATGCAGTTATACACAACAGTTGACGGAAGCGGTACTATAAAGGCTGCTCCGAACCTTGCAAACGTTGTATATACAAGAACAGAGATGGAGGACGTACCGAGTGGTACAACAAACCTCCTCTACGAAAAGGGTACATCAGAGGACAGAGCGTGGGCAGAGACTGATATTGCTGACTGGGTACAGACAAACACAGCAACAGCGGCACTCTCACTCACAGACGGACGTCTCCTCTACAACTCAACAAAGCCGGGTACGGCATATGATGCTACAAAGACATTTGATTTAACAGAAAACAGCGTTGTTACATACACTGCTGACTGGTATTTCGGTAATGCAATCGGCAGAGCATCAAATGCTGAATTCATCCAGTTCGGCTCAGCTTTAAGACTTGGCTGGACACAGGGCTATGGCGTATATGTAAGTACCGACGGCGGTGCTACATATCCGTACACAGTAGGTGAAGACGGAAAGACAATTTCAGATTCGTCAAGCTCAATCTTCACAGGCTCAAACGCAACATTCACAAAGAAGGTAAGCGTAACAATTGATACAGCTACAAACACAATCAAGTCACTCTCGTTTGACGGTAAGGAAATCACAGCTTATACTGATTATAAGTTACCGGAGACAGCAACTGTCAATACTGTAAGCTTCGGTTTCCAGAGAGGCGGAGCAACAGATAACTGGGAGACTCCGGTCGGACTTGAGAGCTTGATGGTTTCAGAATATGTTGAGGGCGTTGAGACTACTCCGGAGCCGAAACCGGAATACGGTATAAGAATTACAAATATCGGCGAAGGCGGTAAGGCAGACTTTGCAGTATGCTTCGAAAAGGCACAGGCTAAGGCAATTGTAATCGGTGCATTATATGACGATTCAGGTGCATTGAGCGAAATCAGGACATTAGGCCTTGAATCAGCAGTTGCAGATGAGGATATCACAGATACCTTCACATTTACAAACGCCGCAAGCGGATATACAGTTAAGATGTATGTATGGGATTCATTAAACGGTATGACACCGATATATGAAGCCGCAAACGGCTCATTCTAAAACATTCAAACGGCAGTTCATATGAACTGCCGTTTTCTTCTCCCCTACATCACCCTCGCCATAATTGCCACGATACATAACGGTATCAACAGCGTCACAAATATCACGCAGAGAATCAATAATAATATTTTTTTCATTTCATCACCCTTATAGCTTATTCAATAATTCACACAAAAAGAACTCACCCTTTCGGGTGAGTTCCTTTTGAATGTTATTCGATAACTGCTGTTTCAGCCTCAATTACAGGCTCCATATCTGCAAGTGATGTCCACCACATTGCCTTGAATGTTGCCTTTCCTGTAATATTCCAATCAAGTGTTTCATGTCCACCCGGACAAGGAATTGACTGTACTGAAAGTAATCTGCCATCCTCTGCATATGCTGCTACAATAACTGTACCAAACGGTGCTGATGCATTAGCCATACCTGCTGCAACTTTTGTCTGTACCGTTTCAGTTGCTGTGCGTTCTGCTGTTATTGATAAGAACGGTCCGCCATACCAATCAGCAACCACTGTTGCATCCTCACTAACTCCTGAAAGCTTGTAGATGTCTCCGCCAAGTCCATCAGCTTCACCAACGCCTATATACTCAATTGTACCGTTACTTGCTGTAAGAGTAAGGTCTCCACCGCCATCTCTCAACGGCACCAAGAAGTAAATTGTTCCGTTTGTCGTCGTATATGGCTCTGTGAGAATTTCTGTCATGCCTACATCCGATGCAACAATTACAGGGTCAAGGTTTTCAAATGTAACGTTATACACACCTTCTGCCGGCGGCGGTGTCGGGATCGTTGCTGGGTCTACTGTGTATGTGTATGTTACTTCAGGACATTCGTATGTAACTCCTTCTTCGATATTATCAACCCATGCTTTTACTGTAATAGTTGTATCCTCTGTTATTGTGAGTGTAATCGGCATATACTCATATACCCATTCACCGTTATCATCTTTTATAGCCACATGTGCCCCTGAGGATATTGTTACTACTGTACCATACGGTACAACTCCACTTTCAACATTCGCCTTTGCCTCGTATACCATTACCGGCGGCTCTGCAACCTCATACAGCTCGAAATCCGATACATAAAGTCTGCCCGGGTCTGTCCATGCGAACATACTGATAAGGATATTATCTGCACCCTCTGGAATTGTGAATGTGAATTCCTTATGGTTCATACCTGCATCATAATCCATATCGTCTCTTGAACGGTTAACCTCTGACTGCGGCTCTGCACTCCATGAGTTCTGACCGCCGTATTCTGCGTAATCCTTGAAGGTTACGCCGTTAAAGCTTCCGAATGCTGTGCCTGTTACCGGAACAAATGCACTCATAAATGCTGTGCCTGTAACTGCCGCACCTGTGTTATATACATAGAATGACATATAGTATGTCTTTCCTGCCTCAACCGGGATAAAGCGTCTTAATGTAGTTGTTGCACTTCCGCCTGCTGAAACTGTATTTGTAAGTGCCTGACCGTCACCGTGTACGTACGGTGCTTCTGCTGTTAATGTACCTGAATATGCACCGCCGTCTGCTGCGTTTGTCCAGTCTGCTGTACCGTTTGCGAAGTTGCCGTTTGTGATAAGGTTATCGCCTACAACCTCCGGTCTGTCTGACGGTTCCTCTGTCGGCTCGACTGTCGGAGTCGGAGTCGGTGTTTCCTCTACCGGCGGTACTGTCGGAGTCGGTGTCGGAGTTTCCTCTACCGGCGGTACTGTTGGTGTCGGTGTCGGCTCTTCCGGCTTCACTGTCGGAGTCGGATCCGGAACTGTCGGCGGCGGTGTCGGTGTTTCTTCTGTCGGCGGTACTGTCGGAGTCGGCTCCGGCTCGTCTGTATTGCCGCCTATTAATCTTACTAATTCTGATACTATACCCGGTACATCTCCATAGCCTTCAAGCATTAACTGGCACGCAAGACCGTTGTAGTGATTATGATCCGGGAAGCAAGCGATGATTGCCTGTGCTGCCGCATCTCTTGATGCGTAGCCATTTGCTGCGTAATCGTCTACATACGCATTAAATGCTGCGTCTGCATTCTTACCGATGTCGATGAAGCCTAAGATACCCTCTTCGTTCTTTCTTTCCTCATAGATTACTCTGATACCCTCTGAATCGTAGGAATCAGTTCTGTATGCTGTAAATGTCTGTGTTGTTGAATCGTATAAATTCGACCAGCTGCTTACTGCACCGTGCGGTGTGTAGCTTGTTAAGATAACCTTTGCACCCATTGCAAGTGCGGCATCTGTGTAGTAATCAAGCGGAGCCTTGAATGCTGAGCCTGATAAACCGCCTGTATTTGTACCCATATTACCGATTGTTACGATATCGCCCGGCTTTACTGATGCGAGTACGCCATCAAGCCAGCCCTGAGTATAATATGTTGATAAAGTTCTTGAGCCCTTACCGTTGTTATAATATGTTGCAATAGCTGAAAGCTCCGGATAATTTGCCTGGTCTCTTGCAAGAACATATCCGTATGAGCCGTTGTTACCAAGAGTTGAGTCACCTACTGAATAAATGTGCGGCTTATCTCCTGCCACTCTGTCAACCTTCTCAACTGAGATTGATGCTACCTTTGCATTTGTGAAGCTTAAATCGAGTACATCGTCTACAACAGGGATTGTGTAAACGTGCTCTGCGATTTCAGTTGTTGCAACTGTGTAGCCTGTGTATGTTGTATTCTCTGCATCAAGAGTTCTTGTGTGACCTGAAAGCACGCTGTCTACATACTCTGATACCATATTTCCTGCAAACTGCACTGTAACCTTATATACATTACCCTTTGCAACCTTTGCGTTGAACTTGAAGGTTCCCTCCAGGTAGTCAGCATTTGCATCTGTTGTGCTTCCTGTACCACCTGCAACAGCTGTGCCTGTGATACCGAAGCCTAACTTTTCTGTATATGCTGTATCCGGTGATACTGATGTGTAGCCCTCTGCTATTGTCTCATCTGTGCCTGCACCGAAGTCGAATGAAAGTCCGTGAACTGTTACCTTAACAGCCTTTGAAATACTCTCGCCCGATGAGTTATTTCCGGTTGCTCTGATTGAGAATGTACCCGGAAGTGCACCTGCAGCTACTGTAAGTGTACCTGTTATGGCATCAAATGTAATGCCTGCCGGAAGAGCTGTTAACTCTGTATTGTTGCTCTTATCATAGATTGCATATGTACAGTCGTTCACCTTCTGTGCATCCTTGTCTATGATAATAGCCTCAAACTGTACTGATTCTGTTGCACCCTCTTCAAGCGGAATTGATACGCTTGTTGCTGACTTTGTGAACTTCACGCTATCTGCTGAGCTTGTTAATGTAAGCTCGATTGTCTTTGAAATTCCGCCGATTGTTACCTGCACCGGAAGTGTACCCGGAACTGCTGTTGTGCTTACTGAAACAACTGCTTTATGTGAATTTGTTGCATCAGGAGTGATTGTAACGCCCTCTGCCATTGATTCGTCAGTAATCTTCCATTCTGCCGCACCCGAAATATTGTAGCCGTCTGTTGACTTGACTGTCGCTACGAGAGTTGTGCTTTCTGAT
This sequence comes from Clostridia bacterium, assembly GCA_045540855.1. Classification (GTDB taxonomy): domain Bacteria; phylum Bacillota; class Clostridia; order UBA1381; family UBA1381; genus UMGS1958. The sequence continues at coordinate 4,226 of JAZQHZ010000197.1, read as the reverse complement.
GCCGGAATTGAAAGTGTTTCGCTCTCTGTTGTGATTGCAAATGTTCCTTCATCTACTGTCGGGTAGTACATCTTGTAGTTATTGAAATCCATTGTACCTGTGTAGCTATTGCCTACACCATATGAGTAATATGTAGGTGTGCACGAAGCTGCCCACGGTACATCATAGATTTCGCCGATTAAGGTCTCACCTGTCTTGTCATAAAGCTGTGCGTATGCGGTTTCTGTTGTCTTGTCAACCGAAAGAACAACCTTATACCATGTGCCGCTGTTTACAGTTACATCGTTCTCACCATTCTTTAAGGCTGTGCCGTTAAGTGTGAGGGCTGAGCCGTTGAATGAAAGCGTAATTGCCTCGCCGTATGATGAGTTAGAGCTCCAGAACGGATAGCCTGCTGTCATTGTGATAACGCCGCCTGTCGAATTGAAGCGAACGTCCTGCTCAGTAATAATCTGAGTTGCAGGTGAGCTGATTTTATGTGTTGCCACACCTGACTTCTTAGCAGTACCCTTTGTCATACGGAGGAACTTTTCACCGTTCTCCTCCATAAGCACTAACGACTTCACGCCGTCCGAGCCTGCTACGCAGAAGTTACCCAAAATTGCGTCTGTTGAATTTCCGTATGTTTCATCCACGCACGAATAGCCTACTAATTCATCTGAATATGTTGAAACATCTGACGGATATCCCGCTGTCGGAAGTATAACGTTCGAATCCGATGTAGCATCACCGAGAATGAGTGCATATGTACTTGCCTCAATTGTCTGACCGTTATATGTTACCGTTGCCTTGATTTTTCCGTAGAAATTGAAGGATACGTTCTTTAAGTTGAAATCTGCTGATGTAGCCGGTGTTCCGTTATATGAAACTGAAGCATAGCTGTCACAGTACTGTCCCTCTGTATCGTTCTCTGTCTTATAGCCTAAGAACTCCCATTCTACGTTATAGTCTGTTACTCTTGAATCCGGATTCGCATCAATATCTGTACCCAATTCACCTGTGAGGTTGATTGAATATGTATTTGCAACTGCTGTATCCGGGTCAGGTCCTAATGTCATGCTTGACGGACCTGTTACTGTCATTGATGTGATTGGCTCAATGTAGTCCGGGTCTTTTTCAAATACTGCACTGAATTTCATATCAGCACTGATTGCAAGAGCCTTGAGCTCGTCTGTTGAATACAATGTATCTGTAACTCCGTCTGACCAGCCTTTGAAAAGGTAGCCTGTCTTTACGGTTGAGGGAACCTCTGCAACGAGATTGCCCTGAAGTACTGATTCTTCTGTAACTGTACCGTCAACATCGTATGTTACAGTGTAAACCGATGAATTTGAATGCTCAACAGTAACTGTCGGATTCTTGATATATCCGCCTGCTGCCGCAGTTTCGTAGATTGCCAATGTAAGCACTCTGTCTGCGTCGTTGATAAGTGCATCTGTTATGTCGAAGGTCTTTGTTTCGAAGGTTGTGGAGCTTTTTGTTGATGTCCACGACATTTCTCCTACTGTTGTACCCGATGTCATACCGTTGGAGCTTGCACTGTTATAGGTAAGTGTGTCGTCCCAGTCGGTGTATGCTACGTTAAGTACACCATAGCCGCAGGTTCTCTTGTTATCCGATGAACCCGAAACATCCAATGATAACACAGCACTTACAATGTTACTGTCTGTAATTGTGCTTGCATCTACCTTCAAATAGGCAATTTTGTTCTCACCCCAGCCGGTGTTACCCCAGTTAATTGAGGTGCCCGGTGTTTTGTGGTATCCCGTTCTTGCAGTTGAGCCTGCCGCGATATACCCATTTGCCACAGCCGGATTGTCATAGTCAACCCAGGTCATCTGCGGAGTTACGGTTGTTTTGCCTGCCTGAGCATCATCCGCAAATGCCGGAACACTCAATGTTGAGGCGAATAAGCTCAATGCAAGAACACTTGATAAAACTCTTTTCATTTTTTTCTCTCCTTTTTTATTTTGCGATGCCACGCAATTTAAGATATTACCATTATATCACAAAAAATCCAATTTGTATAGTTATTTTTCCGTCTTTTTTTACTAATTTTACTATTTAAAGCACGAAAAAAAGCAGCCTGTGTGCTGACTGCTCTTTTTCAAATTCATTTTAGGGAGAGAATGTATCTATTTGCATAGATACAAGCTTATAAAAGCTTCAATATGGTTATATAATACCATAGGTTTATTAAAAGATAAATAGTCAAACAAAAGTTTTTTTAATATCAAAAACCACCTCAATTTCGTGATTTTTACGGTGTTTTTAGCCTCTGAACTTATATTTTAATACCAATTTATAACTTTCCTCTTGAAATTGGTATGTTTTTGTGATATAATTAATATCAGATAATAAAAAAGGAGAAATTTTATGCTTGGTATTAATCTCAACAAAACCGACACCAAATCACTATATATTCAGCTATACGAAGCACTCGCCGAGGACATAAGTGCCGGACGTATTGCCGCAGGCTCACGACTGCCCTCAAAGCGACAGCTTTCAGAGCAGCTCGGGATTTCGCAAAGCACTGTTCTGGGTGCATACGAGCTCCTTATTGATAACGGCTATATTCAGGCAAGAGAGCGAAGCGGATATTATGTCAATTCAATACGTCTTGACCCTGACGATCCCGAGGAGCACGAGCGTGCATCACGGCATCAGTATTCCTTCAGTTCGAACGGAGTAGCACTCGATCATCGGTGCGAAGCATTTGTACGAATTGTGGAACGACTCAGTTTCAGAGCTGATACGATTTATAATTCCTATATAGACGGTCTCGGAGATGTGAAGCTCAACCACGCCATATGCTCATATCTTTATAAGCTGCACGGTGTTTCCTGCACTCCGCAGCAGATAGTAATCGCCGCCGGAGTTGAGTATCTTACAGATGCACTTTTAAGGATTTTTGACAGTAATTCCACTATTGCCTTTGAAAGCCCGTGCAATAATAAAATGCACGATCTGATACGTCAGAGGAATTTTAAAAGGATTTGTAATATTGATACCTGTAACGGCAAAATTGATATAGATGCACTCTATTCTTCGGGTGCGGATATTTTGCTTGCACAGTCGTGCTATACCTTCCCTGCAAACGAAACTGTGCTTGATGAAACAAAGCTGCAGATTTTAAGCTGGTGTGCAAAGCAGAGTAACCGATATATAATCGAGGGTATGCACGATAATGAGTTTTATTATGGCAATACGCCGCCGAAAACTATGTTTTCAATGGACTATAACAACCGTGTGATTCTTGCCGGCTCGTTCAGGCGTTCAATCGGGTGCGGTGTGCCGTTGGCGTATATGGTATTACCCAAAAATCTCATTGATGAATTCAACAGACATAATATTTTATATATGCCACTCATTTCCAATTTTATACAGCTTGCCTGTGAGGAATTTATCCGTACGGGAGAAATATATAAAAATATTGATAAGCTAAAAAAAACATATCTTGAAAAGCGTGATTATGCAATCAGGTGCTTTAAAAATTCAGCTCTGAGAGATAAAATCGAGATTTTCGGCACTGATGCCGGCACGCATTTTTGCATAAAGGTAAATGACCAGCGTTCATCTGCCCAATTGCGTGAATTGGCTTTAAACAAGGGAGTTAAGCTTGCGAGACTTGCTGTGTTTATGCAGAATCCTTCGCCCGAAAAGTATAAAAACGCATTTATTTTCGGATACGGAGAATCAAGCAAGGAGGATTTAAAAAACGGAATAAAGCTGCTTGAAGCAGCCTGGATTTAAGCAAAAAATATGTCCCATCAATTGAGGGACATATTTTTCTTATACACCCCCGACCAGAATCGAACTGATAATAGATCCTTAGGAGGGACCCGTTATATCCATTTAACTACGAGGGCTCATATTCAATAACTATATAAGTATATCACACTTTAAAATAAAAATCAATACAAAACCTCAAAAAACTTTCATTTTCTTCGTTAAGAGTGACAATTGAACACTTCCTTAAAATATGATATAATTATTCCATACTTTACAATGGAGCAAAATTATGAAAAAACAGGAATTTTTAGAAGGGATACGGGATGGGATTCCCATCTGTCTGGGTTATTTTTCTGTATCCATGGCCTTTGGACTGACTGCTGTACTCTCCGGCCTTCCGCTGTGGGCTGCTGTTACCATTTCTCTGTCTAATCTGACCAGCGCCGGTCAGTTCGCCGGTATGAACATTCTGGTCGCTCAGAAGTCGGATCGTA
>JAZQHZ010000196.1:0-5285 GCA_045540855.1 Clostridia bacterium | reverse complement strand
AGGATATAACCCATTTATGGGTGGCAAGTAACAGTTGCATGGCTGGCAGGCCAATAAAAAGCGCACTTGTGCGTTGCCAGTAGTGTTAGGGCTATGCCCGAAAATGAAATACCACCCGCTATGCGGGTGGATCATTATTTTATTCCCATATCACTAACGCCGTCCCGACGGCGGAGGGTGCTATTGAAATTGCAATGACGGAAACTCCGTTCACTCTGCACGGCTCGAAATGCCTTGTCACGGGCTACGGACGGATTGGTAAAATCCTTTCGAAAATGCTTTGCGGCATTGGTGCAAGGGTAAGCGTTGAAGCTCGCAAGTTTGCAGACCTTGCCCATATCGAGGGCAATTCCTGCAAAGCCGTTCCGCTTTACGAGCTGGTGCATCACGTGGGTGAATTTGACGTGATTTTTAACACCGTACCTCACTTGATTTTTGATGCCGATATGCTTAACCACTTAAAAAAGGATGCCCTTCTAATCGACTTGGCATCACGTCCCGGCGGAGTGGATTTCGAGGCGGCAAAGCAGATGGGAATAAGGGTAATCTGGGCATTGTCACTGCCGGGCAAGGTAGCACCGGTAAGTGCCGGGGCGATTATCAAGGATACGATTGTGAATGTGATGCAGGAAATGGGGTAAATTTGAATTTATCGGGATGTTGTGTTTGAAATAATGGCTTGTAGAGGCGAACCGTGTTCGCCCGTTTACCCAATATCGGTGGTTGTCCCGGGCGAACACGGTTCGCCCCTACACCTATCATTCAAAGCAATCTCAACACCAAACCCAAATTTACAGAAAGGAGGTGAATATATGGATTTGCGAGATAAAACTATCGGCTTTGCTATGTGTGGCTCGTTTTGTACCTTTTCAAAAACAATCGCTGCCTTAGAGCAGCTTAAGGCTACGGGTGCAGATATCGTTGCTATTATGAGCGAAACATCCTGCTCCACCGATACACGCTTCGGAAAGGCAGAGGATTTTATTGAAAGGCTTGAGGAAATTACGGGTAAGTCGGTTATAAAAACAGTCAAAGAGGCAGAGCCGATTGGTCCTAAGGAATTGCTTGATATGCTTATTGTGCTTCCCTGTACGGGAAACACTCTTTCAAAAATCGCCTCCGGTACTGCTGACAGCTCGGTAACAATGGCGGTGAAGGCACATTTACGCAACGACCGTCCCGTACTTGTGGGAGTTTCCACAAACGACGGCTTAGGCACTGCGGCGGAAAACATCGGTAAGCTTTTAAACAGAAAAAATATTTACTTTATTCCCTTTGCACAGGACGACTACATAAAGAAACCAAACTCACTTGTGGCACTGTTTGACACGCTTGTTCCGGCGGCACAGGCGGCAATTGAGGGCAGACAATTACAGCCCGTTCTGGGCTGATTATATAGATTACGGGGAGCCGAAGGGCTCCCTGATTTGATTTTTCGCTTGAAAAATTTAATATATACCAAATTTGCTGTTGTATTTTTGGAAAAAGTGTGATATAATGACTATGTTTAGTGTTTTGGAACGCAGGGTATACGTCGGTATACTTTAAATAAACTATAATAAGATGGAGAAATTGTATGGAAAGCTCAAAAGATATAGGCTTAAAAATCAAAGAAATGGCTCAACGTATCCGTGAGTTACGTGAAATTGAAGGATACACTCCGCAGGAAATGGCAGCCAAAACAGGTGTTTCGGTTGAAGAATACGTGAAATGCGAAAACGGCGAAAGCGACCTTAACTTCGCCTTTATTTACCGCTGTGCAGCAGAGCTCCGAGTAAACGTTACGGATATCATCGAGGGTTACAGCCCTAACCTTAAATCCTACACCGTCACACGTGCCGGAATGGGACAGCAGATTGCAAAGGCTCACGGTATGCTCTACTATAACCTCGCATATGCGTTCAAGAACCGTATTGCAGAGCCGCTGTATGTAATCAGTACATATGACGAAAATGCACAGAACAAGGACATTGAGCTGACAACTCACGAGGGTCAGGAATGTGACATTGTCATTGAAGGTCATCTTATGGTTCAGATTGGTGAGCATAAGGAGGTTTTAGGCCCCGGAGACAGCATTTACTATAACTCAGATACTCCGCACGGTATGATTGCCGTAAACGGCAAGGATGCCAAGTTCTATGCTATCGTATTAAGAGCAGATGCAGAGAATGCAGAGGCACTTGCAGCAGATGTGGCTACAACAGAGGAAATTATCGGTACTGTTCACAGAGATACAAAGGACAGAATCTATCACAACTACATAGACATTGAAGAGGATGAGCAGGGCACACCGGTTTCAATTAACTTCAAGAATACGGAAAAGTTCAATTTCGCATTCGACCTTGTTGATGCACTTTCAGAAAAAGAGCCGGACAAGCTTGCAATGCTCCACATTTCAAGGGATAAGACAGAAAGACGCTTCACCTTTGAGGATATGCGTAAGGAGTCAAACCGCTGTGCGAACTATTTCGCATCGTCAGGCATCAAGAAGGGCGACAAGGTAATGCTTATCTTAAAGCGTCATTACCAGTTCTGGATTGCTATGCTTGCACTCAATAAAATCGGTGCAATTGCAATTCCGGCAGTTAACCAGCTCCAGCAGCACGACCTTGAATACCGCTTCACCTCAGCAGGCGTAAGTGCGATTGTATGTACTGCAGACGGTGACGTTGCAAATCAGGTAGATCTTGCGGCGGAAAACTGGGCACCGCTTACAACAAAGATGCTTGTAAACGGCACAAGAGAGGGCTGGAAAAATTTTGACGAGGAATACAAGCGCTTCAGCACACACTTTGACCGTACAGAGGATTCACCCGGTGGTGACGATACAATGCTTATGTATTTCACATCAGGCACATCGGGCTATCCGAAGATTACCGTTCACAGCTACAAGTATCCGTTAGGTCACTTCCATACAGCGAAGTACTGGCACGGCTGTGACCCGGACGGCTTGCATCTCACAATCTCGGATACCGGCTGGGCAAAGGCGATGTGGGGTAAGCTTTACGGACAGTGGCTCTGCGAGGCGGCAACCTTCGTATATGACTTTGACCGCTTCGATGCGGCGGATATTTTACCGATGTTCGAGAAGTATCATATTACAACCTTCTGTGCACCGCCGACAATGCTTCGTATGATGATTAAGCAGGACATTTCAAAGTATGATTTCTCATCGGTTAAGCATATGACAACTGCGGGCGAGGCTCTTAACCCTGAGGTATACCGTCAGTTTGAAAAGGCTACGGGCTTACAGATAAGAGAAGGCTTCGGTCAGACAGAGAGTACAATGATTATCGGTAACCTGCTCGGTAAGAAGCATAAGGTTGGCTCAATGGGTAAGCCGGCACCGATTTACAAGGTTGAGTTACACGATGCAGAGGGTAACGAGGTTAAGACCAGTGAAGAGGGCGAGATTGTTATCAATGTCAAGGACGGAGCACCGTGCGGACTTTTCAGAGGCTATTACAGAGACGAGGAAAGAACACGCGAGGTATGGCATGACGGATATTATCACACAGGCGACGTTGCGTGGCGTGATGAGGACGGATATTTCTGGTATGTGGGACGTGCGGATGACGTTATCAAGTCATCGGGCTACCGTATCGGACCGTTCGAGATTGAGAGTGTTATTATGGAGCTTCCCTACGTTCTTGAATGTGGCGTAAGCCCTGTTCCGGACGAGGTAAGAGGACAGATTGTCAAGGCAAGTATCGTGCTTGTAAACGGTACAGAGCCGACAGAGGAGCTGAAGAAGCAAATCCAGACCTATGTCAAGGACAGAACTGCTCCGTACAAGTATCCGAGAATTGTAGAATTCCGTGATAGCTTACCTAAGACTGTAAGCGGAAAGATTCAGAGAAACAAGCTATAATATATAGAAATCATCCGGAAGCAATGCTTCCGGGTGATTTTTTTGTCGTTCCGACAATTCGCAATTATGATGATGCGTAATTGTTTGCGTTTTAAATTTGTGGTTTATCGGTGAGTTTGGCGGGATAAAAATGTAGGGGCGAACCGCGTTCGCCCGGGACAACCACCGATATTGGGTAAACGGGCGAACACGGTTCGCCCCTACAAGCCATTATTTTAAACACAACTCCCCGATAAACCCAAATTTAAATGTTTTTTGTATATTTTATTCGTTATTTTATTGTTTTTTTAATTTATGTATGGTATAATAATTACAATTAAGGAATAAATCCTTACGGATTTTATGTGTTGTAATTATTGTGCCGGTGTGTAGCAAAGTCTACACGACTTTGCATTTATGGTATAATAATTTCATCAAGATGAAATCAGCGATATAAATTCCTGACGGAATTTGCGATATATCTTGCGGTGCGAGATATTACCTCGTAATGCGATATGTCCCTTCGGGACGAGAATGGAAAATAAATCTTTAAGGAGAGATAAAAATATGAAAAAATTAACAGCAGCTGCAATTGCAGCGATTGTGGCGGTGTCAGCAGTGCCGGTACACTGCGAGGACGACGTTAAGGTTATGCTTGACGGTAAGGAGCTTGCTTTTGACGTGCCGCCCCAGATTATCAGCGACCGCACCTTTGTGCCGCTTCGTGTGATTTTCGAGGCGATGGGTGCAGAGGTTAACTGGAACGGCGATACCAGAACAGTGACTGCAAGCAAGGCTGATACAACCGTTGAAATGACGATTGACAACAATGTTATCAAGGTAAGCGGCAAGGAGGTCACTCTTGACGTTGCACCGCAGATTGTAGAGGACAGAACTCTCGTGCCTGCAAGAGCAGTTGCAGAGAGCTTTGGTGCAAGCGTGGGCTGGGACGGTGACACAAGAACAGTTACAATAACATCAGCCGTTACTGCAACACCTGCTCCGAGTGCAGCTCCTGCACCTGAATTCCCGATAGAATACAACGGAGCACTTGAGAACAAGGTGCCGTATTTAAGCAATTTCAAGCTGACAAAGGTTGAAAAGAACGCACAGGGCGAATATGATATTGAATATACATTAAATTCCTTCTATGAAGGCAACGGAACGGTACATATAACAATGAACTGCCTTGACGAAAACGGCAAGGTAATAGACAATTTCAGCGGAGTATTCAAGGGCACAGACTACGCCTGGAGTCCGCAGCAGGGCAGTGCAACAATTTCGGGAAAGACTGTTTTAATAGAAGTAAAGATTGACTGATGAGTATATCGGCAAAGCCGATATACTCATTTTTTGTATAACGAAAACCACGCGATAGTCGCGTGGTTCAAAAGAGGTTAACCGATGAATAAAGTTATATAGCTTAGAAGTAATT
>JAZQHZ010000195.1:0-2138 GCA_045540855.1 Clostridia bacterium | reverse complement strand
CAGCCCTATTGTACCGATTGAAATCAAATCCTCACTGTTGCGGTCGTCGCTGTATTTCTTCGCAATGTGTGCCACAAGCCGCAGATTATGCTCAATCAGTATGTTTTTTGCGTGCATATCTCCCTCGTTTATATATTTGTCAATGTATTTTTGCTCCTCCTCCTTACTCAGTGCCTTTGGAAATGCCGCACCTGAGCTGACATATCCGACAAGCAGAAGTGCGGCATTTATCCACTCGGCAAAAAACGCAAGTAAAAACATAAAAAATCACCTCGTCACAATATATGTGACGAGGCTTTTGTCCTATTACTTTATTACCATAAACAAAACTGAAAAATAGTGCAGTATGCTTCCTGCAAGCACAAATAAATGCCATACCGAGTGGAAATAGCGGATTTTCTTTATTGCATAGAATACCACTCCGCCGGTGTAGCATATTCCGCCAAGCACAAGAAAAATCAGTGAAACTATCGGCAATGCCGCTATCATCGGCTTTATTGCCATAATTATTACCCAACCCATTGCTATGTAACACACAAGCGAGATTTTCTTGTACTTTTCAAGGTTTATGGAGTTAAATATAACACCCAGAACCGTTGCTCCCCACACTATTCCAAACAACGTCCAGCCAAGTCCGCCACGCAGTGCCACGAGCGTAAACGGAGTGTATGTACCTGCGATGAGCAGGAATATGGAATTGTGATCCATTATGCGGAAAAATTTCTTTGCTTTGTTATTTGTCAGCGAGTGATAAAGGGTGGACATTGCATAAAGTATAGTGAGCGTTGCTCCGTAAATACTTGCAGACACCACTGTCCACGCATCGGCATATATTGCCGAAAATACGATTAAAACCACCATTCCGCCGATTGCGAGAAGTGTGCCCACTCCGTGGCTTACGGAATTAAAAATCTCCTCGCCCAAGGTATATAATTTCTTTGACATTATAAATCCCTCTCCTTTTTATACGCCTCTAAAAATTCAATATCTTTTTTAGTCAATTCCGCCCTTTCAAGCATATCGGGACGTTTATTCAATGTATTTATCAAGGATTGCTGTCTTTTCCACTCAACTATGTTTGCATGATGCCCTGAAAGAAGTATTTCGGGAATTTCCCTGCCGTGCCATTCTCTGGGCTTTGCATACTGCGGATATTCCAACAGGCCGTTGAAGTGCGATTCGTCCTCATATGACTTTTCCTGTGCAAGAACTCCCGGCACAAGCCTTGAAACCGCATCAATTACTGCCATTGCGGGGATTTCTCCGCCGGTTAAAACGAAGTCACCTACCGAGATTTCCATATCCACAATTTCATCAAGCACTCTCTGGTCTACACCCTCGTAATGTCCGCAAAGTATCACAATATGCTCATTCTCCGTCTGTGACAGCTCTATTGCACACTGCTGATCAAATACCCTGCCCTGCGGCGACATATATATCGTCAGCGGCTTATATGAAAGTCCCTGCGCAACCGACATATACGCATCATAAATCGGCTGTGCCTGCATCAGCATTCCGCCGCCACCACTTGCCGGCGGTGCGTCTACGTTGCGGTGCTTATTGGTTGTGAAATCACGTATATTGATGAAATTCATTTCAATAAGTCCGCAGCTTTTGGCACGTCCGATTATACTGTTTCCAAGCACTGCTTCAAGCATTTCGGGAAACAGAGTCAGAACGTCAAATCTTATCATCAGTCGTCAAGTCCTTCCATTACATTTACAATAACTCTGTCGTTTTCCATATCCACTTCCTTGACGCACTCATCTATTACGGGCAGAAGTAAATTCTTCTTGCCTTCACGCTTCACGTCATAGATGTCATTTGCACCGGTGTTGAATACGTCTGCAATCACGCCGATTTTTTCACCCTCTTCGTTGTAAACCTCAAGTCCGATCAAATCGACAATATAGTTCATACCGTCAGGCAAAGGCGGCATCTGGTCACGGTCAACGTAAAGAATCATATTCTTGTACTTCTCCGCCTCATCAATATCGTTTATCTGAGCAAATTTAACGATTATATTGTTTTTCTGATACTTGATATTTTTAATATCAAGTCTTTCATCACCTGTCTTTTTGTGTACGTATAAAAATTCAATCTCCTCAAAAACCTCCGGGTAATCTGTCCAGGTCACA
>JAZQHZ010000194.1:0-20787 GCA_045540855.1 Clostridia bacterium | reverse complement strand
GGTGTGGATGCTCCTGCTTTCGGATGCGTCCCCAAGTACAGAACTGATGATATTCAGAGTAAACAATACGATCTGGATAGGATGGTGTGGTATGGACCGATAAATGGTTCATCTGCTCCTGAAATGAAAAGTACGGATGTTTACATTGAAGGTAAGTATAAGTGCAGATTCTATCTTGACCCTGCGCTGGGATATACTTTCAATGAAAATTCTGATTGTAGTGTGGATGGCATTATCTGTGATATAAACACAGAAACAAAGCCTGACGGAACAATTGCTTATTATGCAGACCGTGTTTACACAGTAGCTTATAAGGGAACTGTTCCTGATGGAATTTTGGGCTTTGAGTGGAAAATTCCGTCTGATACAGCCACTAATGTTAATTTAGGCAATGCGTACCTGGGTACTGATTCGATGGATATTCCGTTTGAGTTTAAAATAAAGGCTCTGCCGAGGAATATGGCACTTGCAGATTACACAGTTTACGGCAGTACATATATCCAGTGTGGCGGAGAAGGCCTTTACTATACCCATACGGGAGACAGAGTGAATCTTAAAGATATAGCAACCGTTCCGGGAAGATATTATATCTACCATGAGCTTTTCCTTCTTGATCCCGAGGGAAATGAGATAGCAACTGAAGATGTGTGTTATTTCGTGAATGTCTATGCACCCGTATACATCATGGATTTGTCAGTGGAGGTTGATGAACCTGTAGCGGGTCTTGACGCGGAAATAGCTTTTTTGAATAAAACAGAAGGCTGTGTTGTCAACAATATGTATTGGTATGACATAACCGACGGAGAGCGTGTTCGACTCAAGCCAACAGACACCTTTGAGGCAGGGCACACATATCAGGCTGAGGTGTGGGTTAAAGCGAATGACGGTTATTATATGAATACTGATAAGGATGGATATAGCAACATAAATGCAATAATAAACGGCAACCCCGCAAAGGCTTTGCGTGTGCTTTCTGACAAAGTTGCAGGCATTACAATGGATTTTATCCTCCCGGGAGATAATACAAATCCAAGTAATCCCACAGATCCTACAGAACCCTCAACAGGTGGCGAGGATAATCCCACAGATCCTACAGAACCCTCAACAGGCGGTGAGGATAATCCCACAGATCCTACAGAACCCTCAACAGGCGGTGAGGATAAACCTACAGACCCCACAGAACCTTCAACAGGCGGTGAGGATAAGCCCACAGATCCTACAGAACCCTCAACAGGTGGTGAGGATAAACCTACCGACCCAACAGTCCCTGTTGTAATAGGTCTCCTTGGTGATGCGGATGGTGATGGTAAGGTTAATGTTAAGGATGCTACTGCAATTCAGAAGCACCTGGCAAGCATTATAATGCTGTCAACAACAGGACTTAAGGTTGCGGATGTTGACTCGAGCGGCGGTGTTAATATCAAGGATGCTACTGCAATCCAGAAATGGGTAGCAGGTATTGGAACAGGCTACAAAATAGGTCAGAATTTTTAATATACTGAAAATGTGAAAATAGAACGCCCCGATAAGCGGTTTACTTATCGGGGTGTTTTGCTATGTATGAAGCTTTAACTCATCCTCGGAAAAGGGTGCAGTGTTTTTTATTCTTTACAGGAAAGGTCGGCTATAAAATTTTATTTGCTGTGGCAAATGTAGATGAAAATAGTTTTGTAGAGGGAGTGACAATTTGATTGAGGTCAATAAAATCGCAACCTGTATAAATATAGATTGCGTTTTTTGCAGTTAGTTGTCTATATCAACAAAACATAGTGAAAACCTGTAGACTTTTGCAATACGCAGTGCTATACTGAAAAAATGCCATTAGTACAGTTTTTTATTATAAATTGGAGGCTTTAACATGGTCAGGAAAATCTGGAAGAACTGTGTTTCTTTGTTACTGGTATTGCTTATGGTAATCAGCATATTGCCTATGAATGTAACTGCTGATACAAGCACAGAGACACCGAAGGTTGAAATCGTCAGCTTTATGCGTGGCTCACAAACAGATTTGCGTTCAAGTGAACTGCTGGAAGCCCGTGTAACAGGCTATGAGGGAAATGTTCGTGAGCTTACCTATGAGTGGACAAACACTCTGGGAACTTATCTGTATGTTTACAATTCACACAATATGTACTACATTGACGGTACCGACGGTGAAGTGGAAGTATATAACGATAAAATTGCGGCAAGCACCAATATGGCAGGACGAAGCTACAAGGATAAGTTTACAGGCACAGGCTACTGCTGGGCTTCTGTTTACGGCTCCAACACTTCAGGTACAGGCTCCTCTATTCAGGATAATAATGCCTATAACGGAACAATCTCCGTTACTGTTAAAGATAAAGACGGCAATGTGATCGGAACCGATTCTCATACTGGTAAGGTTACTTCTTCGGGATATTTGTGGTGGACTACCTACTCTTACAGCGGTATTGTTGACCACAGCCTTCAGAAAGATATGGACGATGTTACCATAGGTATTTTTGAAGGAGATACAAGAAATGTAAAGGACCTTCTGGGAGAAAGTGCAATTGTTCACATTACCTGTGTTGAAAGTACAGTAAGCAGCGGAAAAATAGTCAGCGGCGGAAATGTTATTACTCTGACAAAGGATGGAGATTATTTTATCACCGCAGGAAAGCTTCAGGGTGAGGGAAATTCAGGCCCCGGGGGTGATGCACAGGTTCAGCTGACCATTGAAAAGAATCAGTGTAAATTCCACGAGTACACCAGTGCTACTGCAACTACAACAGTATATGTATTCAAAAAGCCCACCACGGCTACCACTGCATATACACTCAGCCTTACAGATAATATTGACCCCAGATGCAGATATTTTATCAACGGCAACGAGGGTGTATTACAGCCTGACGGTACTATCCTTTTTGAAGGACTCAACCCCAACACAGAGTATATGGTAGAGGTAAGGGCAGAGTATAAGGATGAGCAGAATAATACCCGCTATACCTATGCTTATGTTTACGATACAACTGACCCTGTATTTACAGGTACAGTTGAGGTTTATCTGAATGGTACATATAACTCCGAAAATCACACAGCAACAGGTACAAGGGTTAATCTTGAGGATGTAACCGATTACACCAAACTTTTTGCAAAGGAAGTAAACGGCACACAGTACACAGAGCTTACAAAGACAAAGGAAACCGGCGTCTACAGCTCAATTCTGGACACAGGCTCATACAAGCTCTACTATACAGCTGATGAAAGCACAAAAATTGATGAACAGCTTTTGGTAATGCACCATGCTGACCGTACAAGATATCTGTTCTACAACTCTGTCCGGTATAAGGACGGGGATACAGACCTGGGAACAGAATACTATGTAACAGGAACCTCTGTAAATACAAGACCTGCTCTTACAAAGGAAGGCTATGTGTTTACAGGCTGGAAGGATGAACAGGGCAATATTTATTCTGCTGACAGTGTTCTTTCTAACGAAATCGCTATTCCCTATGTGCTTACTGCCCAGTGGGTAAGGAGTGTAGATGTTTATGTAAATATTTACATTGACCATTACGACGAAAATAAAACAAGCCATTATACAGATGACGACCACAGACATAATGTGTCTATGGATCTGATGAGCAGACCCCAGAACAGCACACATACCGACTTTGCCGATGTGTTCGATGCTCCTACCGAGATTGAATGGGACGGAACATCAATGTTCCACAGTGAATATTTCAAGGCTTCAAGAGTTTTAGATGCCGAAACAGATACAGATGAAACAATCTACACTGCAAAGGTACCCCTGCTCTCAAATGTAGCACGGGGAAGTGAATATTCTGTTGAGGTTACAAAGTCAGGCTATGAGATTTACAGCCTTACAACAACTACCGATGTTTCAGGAAATGTTATTCTGGATGTAAAGCTCCGCTATGACCCCAAGAATGCTGACCTCACATTTACGGTTGAACTGGATGAGGCTGCAAAGCAGCTGGTGAAAGAACATCCCGAATACAAGCCTAAATCGGTAGATGTTAAGATTCTTTCCTACTATACAAGCGAATACACCAATGGTGAACACACACTTGAAGCAAACGACTGGCACCATATATCCCAGCACCACGATACCTTCGTTACACTTCATCTTGATGAAAACGGCACAGCTTCAGGCTCCTATCCTGTGTGGATGCACAACGCTCAAGGAGATGAAACCTATTATTACCGTATCAAGGTTGTTTCCTATGTTCTTGAAGACGGTACTGTGATTTACACACAGGATTCTGACGATGAATATAAAAAGAATGTAGAGTACGTTACTGGCGACGGAAGATATCAGGCAACAATTTATGTTGACAACGGAGCAAATCCCGATAGCAGCAACACCCCTCTTGAGGGTGCATATTTCAGTGCAGAAGGTGTTCAGCAGGGCACAGTCAAGGGTGTTATCAGCATTGATACACATACTGTAACCTTTGAGCCTGACGGGGGCACATTCTCTGACGGCACAACCGAGAATAAGGTAGTTACAAGCCAGATTGAAATTCCCGACCTTTCTCTCTACACTCCCGAAAAAGACGGCGGTTATGTTTTTGACGGTTGGTATGTGGTAGATGAAAACGGAAATATCACAGATGAACCTGCACAGACAGGCGGTGCACTTTACGACGATATCACCCTGCGTGCAAAGTGGAAAGAGCCTCTTACAGTCAAGGGTGTTATCTCCGTTGCAGGGTACTATTATCTCAACGGAAATAAAGATGAAATCCGTATAATCAAGGAGATTGGCAGAACTCACGCAGTTTCTGTATATCTCCAGAAGCTCCTTCCCAACGGATACACCGAAACAATTCAGTCACAAAAGCTTGATGTTGTATATAACGATATGTCACTTGATGATGTGGAAAAGCCAATGGGTACAGCAAACTATATGTTTACTTCAGTTCCCGATGACGGTACACAGTACAGAGTGCTTATCAGTAACCCCAACTATACTGTTTTGTATCAGAACGAGCCTGAAAGCATAGATTCTGCTTTAATGCTTGAATATGATAAGTACAATACTTCGGACTTTATGGCAGAGCTTGGAGCTTCAGAGCCTTCAGTTGCGGATGTAAATGCTTTTATGGTGTTCACACCTCACGATTTTGACCTTCACTACAAGGTTATCGCTACTACAATAAGTGAAGATTTCCGTCCTGATGTAGCAGAAGTTTTTGTTTTGTATGATGACGATGTCAGCGGTGAACATCCCCAGGGTTGGCCTGTTATCACCCAGATGGCAGACGGAGATGTCTTAACAGGTCAGGACACAGCTCTCGGCAGTGACGGAACAGGTGAAAACAGCTACCCTGTATGGGTTACAAAGCCTGACGGACACTCACTTTACGATTATGCTGTTCTGCTTCATAACTACACAATCAACGGAACAGAAACAAAGTTCAATGCAGTAGAGGCACCCTTCTTTGCATACTACAACGGCAGTGCCCGTTACAGCGCTCTTGAAGGTCTTGACCCCGAGCATCAGACACAGCTTCTCACCATTGAGCTTCAGCCTAAAAGATACAGAATTGATTTCAATATTAATTTCTCCCAGACAGAAACTGATTATATTGAAAACTTTGATAAGTACACAATCTGGGTAGACGGAGCTCCTGTATACCGTACAGGCCACATCTGGAGCTACCACACCGATTTAAGTGATGCCACACCCACCCGTGAGGGCTACAAATTCCTCGGCTGGTATGATGAGGAAGGAAACCTTGTAACAGGTGTGGGCGCAGAAATTGCAGAAGATGTTACCCTTACAGCAAAGTGGGAGAAGCTTTTCACAGTTACCTTCCATGCAAATAATGAGGATATTGCTGAAGATGTTTTCCGTGTTTACTATGAGCAGGGTGATGTTCCGAAGGGTACCTTCACACTCAATGGTGATAACACCGTAACAAGCTTCTACGATTTACCCCGATTCAGCTATACAGATAACAACAAGTACATCTTCAAGGGTTGGTATCTTGATGAGGACAACAATACCGATTCACGCCCCATATCCTGGAAGGATGTATATACACAGGATACAGATGTTTATGCTCATTGGATTGAGGTTGACTCTGTGGCACAGGATGCAGGAGATTCAAAGGTTATCCCTTATCCTGACAAAATGTACCCCGGTTATGACCTGACAGGTGTGCAGATAAGAACAGAAACTCTTGATAATCAGGAGCATTACGGACAGGCAGGCACAGGCTTGCGTTTTATAACTGTTCTCAGTGAATCGGTATTCACTCAAGTTGAAAATATCACAAGCAGTAACAAAGATTTTGAATACGGCTTCGTTATTGCCAAAACATCAACTGCACAGAGATATTCAAACGGGGAAGCAGGCTATGCTCTCCAGTACAGAGGAGCAAATGTAAACGGTGTTGATACAACTGCTGATTACCCCTATGTGCAGAACATAAAGTGCAGCGGAGTTCCCGACCACAGAAATTTTGACGGTTACAGACTTTACACCGCAGTTATCACATACGATGGAATGGAAGGTGAGGACCTGACCAATGCTCATAATTCTCCCATTACCGCCCGTTCCTATATGCGATATGACGATGCAAACGGACTTTTAAGAACATACTACAACAACTACACAGGAACTCCCAGCTTCAGCGGATGCAGTGCAAGCTATGCACAGACTCTGGAAGGCTTCCTGGTTACCAAACCTGCTTATGAAAATTAAAAGAGCAATTATAGTTTCCCTGCTGCTTGTTCTGGCTTTAACCCTTTTCGGTTGCAATGGAAGCGGCAAGGTGGATGACAAAACTGAAAAAACTTCTTCGGTAGCTGTTGAAACAGAGGAAGCGGTATCGCATAATGAGGATGTGACCTCCTGTGTGACTGACACAACAGGTGTGATTTCACAGGAAACCTCCTTACCTGCGGATACAACCGCTTGCGAAAGCACAGAAGAAACTACCGAAGGGGTTTACGAAGAGCCCCAACTGAATTTTTCTGATTTAGAGTGATTTCTATGAAAAAAATAATCGCAATAGCTTTTGTCCTTTTAATGCTGTCAGGCAGTTTGGGAATTGTTGCCTATGCTGACGATTTCAGCTACGGAGATTCCAATAAGGACGGAAAATTGAATATTAAGGACGCCACTCATATTCAGCGGTATTCGGCTATGCTTATTGAGCTTGACGAGGAAGCCTTAAGACTCAGCGATGTGGACGGAAGTTCACAAGTCAATGTTAAGGATGCAACTATGATACAGAAGCTTCTTGCATCTATTATTGACAGCTTCCCCGTTGACACAAAGCCCTGTGAAACTGTCCCCGAAGAGCCGGAGAGTACAGCTTCCACAACTGTGCCCGAAGAAACACAAGACACTACCGGGGAAGATGTAACAGAGCCGGCAAAACCTACAAAACCCTCTGTGGATGAGGACGGATACTACGACCAGATTGTAAGACCATAAGAAAGAGAGTGATAAAAATGAAAAAGAATTATATGACTCCTGATGTGGAAGTGTTTATGTTTGAAAAGAAGGATGTTGTTATGGCATCTGCCGTTAGCACAGACCCTGAAGAAATGACCACCGAGCACGAAAACGGTTATAGCAAATTCAGCAGCCTGCTGTAATAAATCAAACCTTAAAAGCTCCCGACTTTTTCAGTCGGGAGCTTTTTGTTGTGTGCAGATGCATGGTGCCTGAACACTAATCTTATTACAGTAAATTACGATGAACAATACACTTGTCATCAGATTTGCTAATGATAAAAGAAATGCTATTGTCGGGTTGAAATTTAATATCTTTTTCATCCATAACTGCTATTTCAGATGGCAACGATTCTACAAACGCAAATGTTACTTGCACTTGTCTATCTTCGTCTGAAATAAAAGAGCATAATTTTGATGAATTTTCTTTTATCCAATCCTCCCCGTACATATCGATCAAAACCTTACTAGCTATCGTCTTATAATAATCAATCGATTTATTTGCCTTCAATTACCTCACTCCCCCAAAAAATAACTATTAAACCATTCCTGTGCGTCTGAAGTGAATTCTATTGTTAATTCATTTAAGTCAATCATACTACTTATCTTTTTCAAAGTAAAGAGTTATAGAGCAGCAATATCCGGTTGAGATAGATATATATGTTATAGTTGGGTGAAAACTATGTAAGGTTGGTATATCAAAAATTGGCACACATAAATCAATGAAACCATATATGAACACTTTCTACAAAAGAAAAAGCGTTGCACCTGAGGGAGAGTGTCGATTTACTCCTTTGAAATGCAACGCTTTGATTTGTTATGATTTTAGTGTAAGAAAAGATGTTAATCCTCTACTCGGATTGTAACAGAATTCATAACAGGGTGACGGTCTCTGGGGATAGTTCCGTTCTGGTCAATAGGTCTTGCCTCATCGCAGACTTTGTCTACAACCTCGATGCCTTCGGTTACATATCCAAATGCGGCATACTGGCCGTCAAGGAAACAGCTGTCCTCGTGAACAATGAAAAACTGTGAGCTGGCGCTGTCAGGGTCCATGGAGCGAGCCATAGAGATTGCACCCCTTGTGTGGGACAGGTCGTTGCTGTATCCGTTCATACGGAACTCACCCACGATGGTCTCGTCAGAGCCGCCCATACCTGTGCCTGTGGGATCACCGCCTTGCATCATAAAGCCGGCGATAATGCGGTGGAAGGTAAGTCCGTCATAGAAGCCTTCTTCAGCAAGTGTTACAAAGTTCTCTGTGGTAATGGGTGCAGAATCCTGACATAGCTTTACGGTGATGACACCATAACCCTCAATATCAATATCTGCAAAATAAGTCTTATTACTATCAAGCATAGTTATCCTTCTTTCTGCTTTATATTCAAGTGCATTATACTACACATTCCAAAATAAATCAACCGAATGACACCGCACCTCACAGATAACGGAAATGAATTATGTGAAAAAAGATAACTCAAGGCTTGTAGGTATAACAGATAGCTTTGAACTGTAAAATTACATTATTCAATATCCTCAGCAGATTTTGTTACTGCTGAGGTTTTTATTATGGTTTATCGGGTGTAAGTTTAATCTAAAAATGTTGACATGGAGTTTAAGAACATATAAAATGATAAGTGTAATAATGGGTAAGTGTAGCATGTGGTAGATTGCTTTGGCTTTGAAAGGCGAAAATGTTACCGTAGTGCATTGCTCATATTCTAAATTTCCAAGGGCGTCTAATAAGCGTTTAACCCCCTTTAACTTTTTGCCCTTGTTTACATATTTTTACAAAAAAGGAGGATTTTAAGTGAAAACAAAGAAAATTATTGTAAGAAGAGTTTTAAGCTTACTGCTTACCCTCTTAATGGTGCTTTCATTAGTGCCTATGACCGCATTCTCGGCTTTTGCCGAAGAATTGTCCGAAACCACAGAGGGCTTACCTGAAATTTCGGTTACTCTTGGCTCAGACTACAAGGTTACTCTTAAGGATGTAGACGGCGACGGATACTACGATATCAGTAATGCCGACGAGCTTAATGCCTTTACCACATTGGTAAACGATGGTAATACGAGCCTTAATGCTGAGCTTACAGCAGATATCTTTATGAACAAAGGCGTTGTAGATGAAGAAAACAGTATTTTTGAATTAAGCAGTACACCTATCGGTAGTGAGATGAATCCTTACACAGGTATTTTTGACGGTAATAATCATGTTATTTCAGGTTTTAATTCCAACAAGACTACCGAGATTGATGGCTTGTTTTGCTGTGTAGGTGAAGGTGGCGAGGTAAAAAACACAGGCGTTATAAATTCCTTCTTGGGTGGGGGATATCAAAAAGTCGGCGCTGTGGTTGGAATAAACAAAGGCACAGTCACAAACTGCTACAACGACAACAGTACACTTAGATCGAATATCGGCGTTATTGGCGGCGTGGTTGGTTTAAACGAAGGCACAGTCGCAAACTGCTACAGCATAGGCGATGTCAGAGGTCGCGAATGCATCGGTGGTGTGGTTGGATATAACGCAGGTGTTATCACAAATTGTTACAACACAGGTACAGTTGATGGCGGGAGATATGTTGGCGGTGTAGTTGGTTTAAACGAAGGCACAATCACAAACTGCTATTATCTGGACACTTGCGGTGCGTCAGATATTAATGCTGTCTCTAAAACTTCTGAGGAGTTTAAGAGCGGCGAGGTTGCTTATCTTTTACAGGAAGGCCAGACTGAGGAAATCTGGGGTCAGAAGCTTGGCACAGAGGCTTCTCCTACCCTTGGCGGCGACAAGGTTTATTTTGCTAAAGACTGTATCGGCGAGAGCTGTTACAGCAACACAAACGAAGACGGTCAGCATTACTTTAGAAACGGTTTCTGTGGCTGCGGCGAATTAATTGAAGCTGCAAAACTTAACGAAGACGGCGTTTATGAGATTGGCAACGCAGGTCAGCTTTACTGGTTTGCAAAATATGTAAATGCAGGTAATACATCTGCAAATGCAATTCTTACAGATAATATTGTTGTGAACGAAGGGGTTATGACTTCTGAGTCAACAGACGCAAGAGATTGGACACCTATCGGTAACAGAGATGACAACTACGCAGGTACTTTTGACGGTAACGGCAAGACAATTTCAGGCCTTTACTTTGATTTCGCAATTGATCTTTGGGGAAATAATGTCGGTCTGATTGGTTATATGAGTGGTGGTAGCGTAAGCAACGTTGGTATCATTAACTCGTATTTTAACGGTTATGGCGCTGTCGGAAGTATAGTTGGATATTGCGATTCCGGTACAGTTACCAACTGTTACAACACCGGTGCAATTGGTGGTAGAACTGAGGCTGGCGGTATAGTTGGTTGGAACGAAGCCGGTACAGTTACCAGCTGCTACAACACAGGTGCTGTTAGCGGTGAAGGCGGTGTTGGCGGTATAATTGGTTTTAGCGGTTCTTCCGGTAATATCATCAACTGCTACAACACAGGTAAGATTGTTAGTTCTTCATGGAATGGCGGCGGTGTGATTGGTCAGAGCGCCAGCACAGTTATCAACTGCTACAATATTGGTGAGGTTAGTTGTGATAATCATGGCGGTGGTGTGATTGGCCATAGCTACGTCGCAATCACCAACTGTTATTACTTAGACACAACTTACAATGGCGGCGTAGAAGGCAGTGATGCCGCAGGCTCAGCCGAAGCAAAAACAGCCGAGCAGTTTAAGTCAGGCGAGGTTGCTTACCTCTTACAGGGTACTCAGGAAGATGAAATCTGGGGTCAGAAGCTTGGTACAGATAATTACCCCGTACTTGGCGGCGACAAGGTTTATGGCGGATACACAGCTTGCACAGACACAGATAAAACTTATACAAATGATGCAGATGTATCTGAAGAAAGAATCCCCCATAATTATGTAAATGGCTTCTGTACAGGTTGCGGTGGCATTGAATCTGCAACAGACGAGAACGAAGATGGCATTTTTGAGATCGGCAATGCAGGTCAGCTTTACTGGTTTGCAGAATATGTAAATGCAGGCAATACATATGCAGATGCAATTCTTACAGATAATATCGTTGTAAACGAAGGTGAAATGGCTTCTAACTCAACAGACGCAAGAGTTTGGACACCTATCGGTAATGAATCAAAACCCTACAAAGGTACTTTTGACGGCAACAACAAAACTGTTTCAGGTCTTTACTTTAATAACAGTGAAGCAGAGTATGTCGGCTTGTTCGGCTACATGGGTGAAATGGGTGCAGTTAACGGTGCAGTAAAAAATATAGGCATAATTAATTCTTATTTCAAAGGTCTTATGTTTGTTGGCGGCGTAGTAGGTTATGCCCAGGGCGTTACAATTACAAACTGCTACAACACAAGTACTGTCGTTGGCCAGAATTATGCCGGAGGTATGGCAGGTTATGCCGAAGAGAGTACAGTCGCAAACTGCTATAGTACAGGTGTAATTGATGGCAATGATGGCATTGGTATGATCGGCTGGATTATGAATGTAACAGTCGACAATTGTTATTACTTAGATACATCTTGCTATATCGGTATAGGCAACGGTTCAGATGCTGAAGGCTCTATAGAGGCAAAAACAAGCGAAGAGTTTGCAAGCGGCGAAGTTGCTTATCTCTTACAGGGTGAGCAGACAGATGATATATGGGGACAGAAAATCGGCACAGACGAGCTTCCTGTTCTCGGCGGCGATAAGGTTTATTACGGCTACACATCTTGTGCAGATGATGCAACAGCAGTATACACTAACGATAGTAATGTAGCATCCGGAAATATTCATAATTTTGTAAACGGCTTCTGCACAATTTGCGAGGCTTACGAGCCTGCAACAGACGAGAACGAAG
The DNA here is from genome assembly GCA_045540855.1 of Clostridia bacterium. Lineage (GTDB taxonomy): Bacteria > Bacillota > Clostridia > UBA1381 > UBA1381 > UMGS1958. Next base: position 8,476 of record JAZQHZ010000194.1, on the reverse strand, counting down.
ACGGTATTTACGAAATCGGTAACGCAGGTCAGCTTTACTGGTTTGCAGATAAGGTAAATAACGATAACGCAAACTACGGCTCAGCAAATGCTATCCTTACATCAGACATCGTTGTAAACGAAGGTGAAATGACTTCTACGTCAACAGACGCAAGAGCTTGGACACCCATCGGTAAAAGAACTCAGGAGACTATCGGCTATAGCGGAAGCTTTGACGGTCAGAATTTTACCGTTTCAGGTCTTTACTGCAATGATAGCAAAGCAGCCGAGGTCGGCATGTTTGGAGTGCTTTACGGAGGTTCTGTTAAAAACATAGGAGTTATCAACTCCTACTTTAACGGTGATGGTTATGTCGGCGGTGTAGTTGGCTGGAATAATATCAGCGAGGTTACAAACTGCTACAACACCGGTGTGGTTAATGGTTCATGGAGCACTGGTGGTGTAGTTGGCTACAACTATTATTCCACACTCTCTAACTGCTATAACACAGGTGCAGTCAGTAGTGAAAACTATATCGGCGGGGTGGCCGGTGGGAACTATATGGCCACGCTCGCAAACTGTTATTACTTAGATTCAACTTGCAGCGGTGGTATTTCCGGGGCGGATGTAGCCGGCTCTGCCGAGGCAAAAACAGCCGAGCAGTTTAAGAGTGGTGAGGTTGCTTACCTCTTACAGGGTGAGCAGGCTGAAGAAATCTGGGGACAGAATATCGGCACAGATAATTACCCCGTTCTTGGCGGAGATAAGGTTTACGCTGTAACTAAATGTAACGGCGAAGCTGTTTCTTACAACAATACAAAATCCGAAACTCTTGATCACCCCGCTTTCAAAAACGGCTTCTGCACATTGTGCGACGGTTTCGAGCCTGCAACAGATGAGAACGGTGACGGCGTTTTTGAGATCGGCAATGCCGGCCAGCTTTACTGGTTTGCGGATAAGGTAAATAATGATAACGCAAACTACGGCTCAGCAAATGCTATCCTTACAGCAGATATCGTTGTAAACGAAGGCGTTATGACTTCAGAATCCACAGACGCAAGAGTTTGGACACCTATCGGTAACACTGACTATATGTACACAGGTACTTTTGACGGCAACAACAAAACTGTTTCAGGTCTTTACTTTAATAACAGCGAAGCAGATTATATAGGCTTGTTTGGTTTTGTAGGTGAGAATGGTGCAGTTAATAACACAGGTGTTATCAATTCGTATTTCAATGGTAAATATTATGTGGGTGGTATTGTCGGTTATAACTACGGCACAATCACCAACTGCTACAACACAGGTGAGGTTAGTGGTACTGACGGCATAGGCGGTTTGGTCGGATACAACCCCAACGGCACAATTAACAATTGCTACAACGAAGGTGATGTTAGTGGTAATAATTATGTAGGCGGTTTGGTTGGATATAACGGCTCCAGCGACACAATTGCCAATTGCTACAACAAAGGCTCAGTCAGTGGTACTTACTATGTAGGCGGTGTAGTTGGTAATATTGCTATCGGCACAATCACATACTGCTACAACACAGGTGATGTTAGTGGTGATTACGGCATAGGTGGTGTGGTTGGAAAAAACTACAATGGTACAATCACAAACTGCTACTACTTAGACACAACTTGCACAGGCGGTATTTACGGAGAAGATGTACAGGGTTCTGCCGAGGCGAAAACAGCAGAACAGTTTGCAAGTGGCGAGGTTGCTTACATCTTACAGGGCACCCAGGAAGAACTTGTATGGGGTCAGAAAATCGGCACAGACGAGCTTCCTGTTCTCGGCGGAGATAAGGTCTACTACGGCTACACATCTTGTGCAGATAATGCAACAGCAGTATATACTAACGATAGTAGCGTAACAGCCGAAAAGCCTGCTCACAAAGAGTTCAGAGCAGAATTTACTTGGGACAAGCCTTATAATGGCGAGTGCTACGTTTCTGTGGAGCTTTACTGCACAGATTGCGGTGGCTATGTAGATTCCGGTTGGAGTTACGCTACTCTCAAAGAAACAGTTGAAGCTGAGGACTGTATGCACCCGGGAACAGAGCTTTACGAGGTTACCTTTGAGTACGAAGGCGTAACTTACACAGATACCAAAGAGTTCTGTGTCAAGAGCGACAACCACACAGGCGAGTTTGTAAACGGCTTCTGCACAGATTGTGGCGGATTTGAGAGTGCAAGGTATAACGAAGAAACAGGCGTTTACGAAATCGAAAACGCAGGCCAGCTGTACTGGTATGCTCAGAAGCTTAATGAAGAAAATGCAGAGATTTACGCTAAGCTTATGAACGATATTATCATTCCCGATGATGCTCCCAACTGGACTCCCATTAACTGTTCTAATGCGTACTTTGACGGTAACTTCAAGACTATTTCGGGTCTTATGTGCGTTGATACAGATGCAGATTATGTAGGCTTGTTTGGCTGTGAGGGTTGGTGGTATGAAATCAGCAATCTTCATATTACAGACAGCTACTTTGAAGGAAAAGATTATGTTGGTGCTGTAGTTGCCTGTATGACCAACGGCGGTAGTGTTACAAACTGCTATGTAACTAATACTACTGTTAAAGGTGACTCATATAATGTAGGAACTTTGGTTGGATACATGGTTCTTGGTAATATCATCAATTGCTATGTTGATACAGATAATCTTGTTGGATACTATAACGACAGCTATGCTACTGTTGAAAACAGCTATTACCTTTCTGACACAGACGACGGCAATGGTGGTAAAACTTTAGAGCAGTTTGCAAGCGGCGAGGTCGCTTACCTCTTACAGGGTGAGCAGGAAGAAGAAATCTGGGGGCAGAATATCGGCACAGATGCTTACCCTGTACTTGGCGGTGACAAGGTTTACTATGTAACCAACTGTAAGAATGAGAACATTTACAGCAATACAAACGAAAATGGTCAGCACATCTATATTGATGGTACTTGTACAGGTTGCGGTCAGGTTGATCCTTCTTATGTTGTAGACAAGCTCGCAGGTTACACCATCAGCCTTGGCGATAAGATTGCCGTGAACTATTATATGAGACTTACAGAGAAAACTCTGAATGACGCAAACGCAAAAATGGTATTCACAGTTCCCGACACAGGCGCTACATACACACTCGAAATCCCTGTAAGCAGTGTAACTCCTAACAAAGATGGTTACTATGTATTTACCTGCGAAGTTGCGGCTAAGGAAATGACTTCCACAATTTCCGCAAAGCTTGTTACAAGCGAAGGTGAGCTTGTGCTTGATGATTATACTGTTCAGGATTATGCAGAGGTTATCCTTTCAGATACAGTGAAGTACGCAAAAGAGCAGGAACTTGTTAAGAAAATGCTTAACTATGGTGCTCAGGCTCAGATTTACTTTAATTACAATACTGATAATCTTGCAAACGATACAGAGCTTATGACCAAAGAAGAAAAGACAGTAGAGCTTTACGGCTTTGCAGGTGCACCCTTTACACTTGAGGGTGAGGAGTCAGGCGTTACATACTACGGTACAGCACTTTCTCTTGAAACAGAGCTTGCGTTCAAGCACTATTTCATTATCGACGAAAGCGTTGATGCCCAGAGCCTTGAAATCACCTGTGACTACCCTGCAACTCTCAAGAAGAACGGAAGCTTCTACGAGCTTATAATTAGCGATATCCCTGCTCATAAGATGGGCGAGAACAGCTTAAAAGTAGCCTTCGGCGGCATTACACTGGATTACACAATCTACAGCTACGGTGCCCTTGCTCAGAATGCAGGCAAAGAGGTACTCTGGACTGTAGTGAGTGCTTTAGCACATTTTGCTGGTGAGGCAACTATGTATGCGTATAAATAAGGAGACGCTAAAAATGCAGAAGAAAGAATATACAGGCGTTGAAATAGAAATCAATATATTTATTTCGAAGGATGTAATCGTTGCAAGTAGTGTAACTACAACAGAAAAGCCGGAATTCGATGGAACTCAAGACTCTGATGATCTCCCAATTCTGTAAAATAGATTTGAGAGAAACTTAAATGCCTAAATCACAGCTCCCGACAGACACATAAATGTCTGCCGGGAGCTTTTGTATAATATAATTATAGAGAGTTAATTTTTAGTTCTCCTGCTAAACTCCTGCTGCGAAAGTATATACAATCCTTACTTGTGCTTGTGTTTAATATATAGGCATATTAAAAGATAAAACACAATAGAAACAATGAAAGCCGTTGAGCGGGCGTTAAAGCGGTTTTTGCGTGCAAAACGACAGGTTCGGATAAACATTCGCAACCCTCCTGATGGTAAAATCAACTGCCTCACACCAAGACAGGCTGGTGACCTCCTTGGACACAGTACCTCGCAGATTACCGAAATGTATTATGTCAAAAGAGATAACTCAAGGCTAATAGGTATAACGGATAATTTTGAAATCTGAGTAAAGAAAAACACAGGGCATCGGAAATGATGTCCTGTGTTTTGTCTTTAAGATACGGTTTTGTAAGAGGGTGTCTCAGAAAACGAAATCAAAATCAGTTGTCTTCCGAACGGTTTTTGCTGACAAGAGTTGCAAGCTCGAAACGGCTGTGAACGCCCATCTTGGGGTAAATTTTCTTAGTGTGGTCTTTAACGGTATTTTCGGAAATAAACATTATCTTGGCAATATCCTTGTTGGTGTAGCCCATACAAATAAATTCGGTAACCTCCCGTTCCTTTGGAGTAAGAACAGAAAGAATATCAGGGGTTTGTGCAGGAGTTTGTGCAGGTTTTGTAACAGTCTCACCGACAGGCGAAATGTCTTTTTGTGCGGTTTCATTGTTTTCGGCATTTCTTCTGCGTAAAGAAAACAGTAAGAAAGGTTCAATCTGTGTATATATGAAAACCAGTACCGTCATAATTACTGCGTAAACAAGATACAGCATAACGGGTGCATTTCTAAACATCTCGACCATACTGCTTTGCACTAAAACTGCCACAAGAGCAAGGAAGATGATTATAGGGGATATGTATTTGGACGGATAAGATTTCATAATTACCGAGCCGTACAAAGGAAGCATCTGACAAGGCACGACACCTATACCTATAAGGGCACAGGCAATGTAAGAAAGTGCAGAAACCTGAGTTGCGACGAACATAAGAAGAAACCCAAGACCCCCAAGTCCAACCAATATGGGGGTTAGTCGGAAGGGGTGAATATTGGACTTTTTGTAAAGAAAATACATTGTAAAGGAAGTAATCGCATTTACAAAGTACATAATAAACACACCGTGCTGAACTTCGCCGGCAATGGCAGGTCCCGAAACTCCCATTAGTGAACATATAAACACAAGAACATAGGTTCCGTAAAGAAGTTTTTTCGGTGCAGTCAGATTATCGCTTTTCTTTATGTAACGGGGCTGAACATCACGGCTTGTCGGCATATTCAGAAAGAAGATAAAGAGAAGCACAAGGGCCGCCACCATTACAAAACGGAAGGTGGGGAAGCTAATAGGCAGAAACTCGTTTTGGAGTAATGCTATCATAAAGGTTGCCACACCGTAGGCAAAGGTCAGGTGTTTGATGGTGGTTTTTTCAGAAAGATAGTTGACCATCAGAAAGGTTTCAAAGCCTATCATCAGACAACAGGAGAAAATCTGAACATAGATTAGCAGACGCAAGGCATCCTCAGGCAGAGGAAGGAACAATCCCACCGCCGACAAAAGAGCAACGCTTGTGGCGATTCGTTGAGTCCACACCACAGTCTTTGGCAGAAATATCATCCAAAGTATACTAAGCACATAGCATACTGCAATAAGTGTGGTTGCGTTGTCCATATCAATGGGCAGAGGTGTTTTACCGTCAATGGTCAAAGACGGTCCCACAAAATAGATAAAGCCCATCTGCCAGAAGCTAAACATAGCAAAGCACACAAGAAGCCACAGCGGTTTGTCCTGCCGCTTTTTTAGATTTTCAGTAAGAAGTGATTCGTTCACAGCTTGTCCTCCTTTTTTGCCCCAAAAGAGGGGTATTCTCACTCTTTTGCGAAAAAATCTATCCTTTCGGGCGGTAATTCCCCCAATATCCCACCGGTGTGGGATATGCATACCCTCCAAAATACACTATAATTTAACCGAGGAATAAGAATTAAATTTTCAAATATTATACATTATTGCTAAAAAAATTTCAACGGATTATTAGTAAAACTACCCGAATAGGTATTATTTACCAATATTAACCCCTTGTTGGGTAGGTTACGAATTGCTTTAGATAAAGTATAATTTTTTCAGGGGGAATTATATGGAGAAATTAAACTATTTTGACTATCTCGCTCTGGCACAAAATGAATATAAATTGTTACTGGAAAAATACCCCGAGCTTTCATTACTTTCCAAACGGGAGTTTGAGGTTTTTGCACAGCTTCTTACCGACAAAACTCAGGCTCAGATTGCCGAGGAGCTTTTTGTCTCACATTCTTCTGTGCATTTCCATTGTAAGAATATATATAAAAAGTTGGACATTAATAGCCGTAAGCAATTGCTCATAAAATATAAAGATATATAAGTTTTCTTCTGAATATTTTGATGTGATTTGCTTGGTTGTTATTATCAAATTTATAAATACTGGAGGAACTAAAATGAAAAAACTGTTTTGTTTGCTGATAACGGTATTGATGCTGTTATCCTTGGGAGTTCCCATGGCTTCTGCCCGTGATGTTTACGATTCACCCTTAAAGGTGTTTGAACTTTACGTTGGCGGAGTCGACGCACTTGAGACACCTCAGGGCGACGGCTGGAGCTACAACCACAAGACAAGAACACTTACTCTTGAGGACTGCACAATCACACAGAATCAGGTTGTAGAGTGCGATTGGGGTGTTAAGGTGGATTCTCTTATCTACTTTGAAGGTGTGCTTACAATCGAACTCAAGGGTGACAACTACCTGGAGCACAAGATTACATCTGCTCCCTCGGATTACACGCGATACCATGCTATCTGTGCGGACGTGTTCTCAACTGCTGTTGCTGACCCTCCCAGTGAGCTTACGATCATTGGTGACGGTAACCTTACAGCAGGCATTGAGTTCCCCGAAGCAGCACTTGACTGGGAATACCTTGAGTACAGCTGCGGCATTTTCTGTAATGCATCGGGCGGTGTTGACCTGACAGGACTTTCCAAGGGTTCTAATCTTGACGTTTACGGCGGTATGACAGATGTGGAGGCTCCTTGGGTTGCTCAGGCCTGGAACTGCTCTCCCACGTTCTCGGATGAATCTATGGTTATTGCTTACCGTGACATAGAGGGTACTATCGAGAATGAGTTCGGCTACAACTGGAATAACAACGACGCATGGCGTATGAAGGTTATAACAGCAGACGCATATCTTGCACCAAACGGAATGCTTACAATTCTTGACGACGGCAAAGCTTCAGGCGACGGCTGGAATTGGGAGAATAACTATCTTCTCCTTGAAGAAAACACAGCAGTCAAGGCGGTTTACTTCAAGAATACAGTAGATAAGGCAAAGCTTTACCTTGCAGGTGATGTAGAACTTGACAGCACAGGTATGTATATGGATTACTCCGATGCAAACTGCATTACAGCAGAGTGTCCTCTGGAGATTCACACAAACTATCATAAGCTTACGCTTAGAGGCGACGGCTACGGAATTTACGGCGACTGTGCCGATGTAACCGTAGCAGGCGGTTATATTGATGCTTATAATTCATACACTGCAGCAAAGGTTGATGGCGGCAGACTTGCAATTACCAACACCGAATTTAACGACTTCGGCGGAAACGGCATCAGCACATACTATGGTTACGATGAGGATTACAACGAAATTCCCGCAGGAAATCTTATAATTGCAAATTCCTCTGTTAATACAACGTACCGGGTTGAGTCTTACAAAGATCTGGTTGTTATCGACTCCGAAATTGCAATTTCAGATACAAACTACGGTCTTGTAAGCCAGCAGAATATGCACCTTACCAACAGCACAATTAACGTTGAAGCTTCCGACCGTGCTATTCAGTCTTATGGGGATATGTATATTGATAACTGTAACTTAAATCTTGAGAGCGAGGATATTGCTGTCTTCGCAAACTACAGCGAAGGTGAGCCTGACCTCAGCACTCTCAGCTTCACGAATATGACGGTAACAGAGCCCGAGGGCAGTGCAGCAGGTTCCTATTATAACGGCTACGATTACGTTACAACGATTGTTGACGCAAACGGCGACAAGGCTACAAAGCTTGTGGCTGCAGCAAACCTTAATGAACTCGTTGACGAAGAAACAGAAGTTTCTGTTCTGACGGACGAGGATGTTGAGCTCAGCGTAGAGCCTGTTGAGAACGAAGCAACGGAAAGCCTCCTTGACAATATGGACGTTACCGACGTGTACGATATTACTCTGACTCAGAACGGCACAATTGTTCAGCCTGACGGTACCGTAACGGTAAGAATCCCCTGTGATGACCAAAACGCAAGGGTCTACCATTGGCAGCTTGACGGTATACTTCACGATATGAATGCTGAATATG
>JAZQHZ010000193.1:0-7286 GCA_045540855.1 Clostridia bacterium | reverse complement strand
TACGAAAAGAAAGGCTAACGTACCACCGTACGCCTACGCCTTCCTTTTCGCAAAATCTGCCCTAATTTCTCGCAGTCTGACAGCTTGTAGACAGCCTTGTCTACAAGCTGGGGCGAGTGCATTTGCACTCGCCCTTTTTATGCTATAAATCAAATTTTATCACATACCCTCTTGCCAAAATGCGAATTTTATGATATAGTATATATGCAACACAAACTTAATATCGTGCTCATAGGTATGTATTTTTATCTTGGTAAAAGTGCATGCTCTATTTAACGTACCTTTGGGCATAGTTGAAGTTTGTGTTGCAGCAAAGAGCTATGCATTTTTCGGTGTGTGGCTCTCGCAGCTGCACACTTTTTTTAATTTCAAGGTATTGCAGAAAATAAGCGTCCGAAAGGAGAATGCCACAAAACAATAAAAATGTACATTTCAAAAGTTACTGCAACATTAATGAAACGAGGATGCTCCCGCATCCCCGTAAATCGTCATCTAACCTTCACCACAATCTCACCACAGACCAATCCGCTTGATTTTGCCTTTATTTTAACCTCTCCGTTTCGTGTCCCCTTCACTAACAGCATACACAATCCGTTAAAGGCACGTCTTAACGGCAGCTTATCACTTTCGTGGCTTCCCGGGTTTCCGTTTCCTGTCCCCAAGAATTCTCCGCCGTTAATTTCAAAGGTCAATTCATTGTCGGCAGTCGGCACGAAATTTCCGTTTTTATCGACTATTTCTGCTCTTATAATCGCAGTGTCATCAACTCCGATTTCATCCTTGTATGCACTTAATTTGATTTCGTGTCCCTTGCCCGTTGTTTTTACAGTCCTTTCCATTACAGCCTTACCGTCACGGTAGCCTATTGCCTTCGCTTCGCCCTTTTCGTAAATCACATTTTCCCACGTGAGATACCAGTTTTTCTCCATTGCCTCTTTGCCGTAGCTCTTGCCGTTTACCAACAGCTCCACCTCGTCAAAATTACTGTAACAATGCACATTTACGGGCTTTCCCTCTTCACCTAAATTCCAGTGCGGGAAGATATGAAGCACGTCCTCATCGCTCCACCAGCTTTTATAATAATAGTAGTTATCCTTCGGGAAACCGCAATAATCGAAGATTCCGAACTGTGATGAAATCGCCGGATATGCAAGAGGTGTCGGCTCGCCACGGTAGTCCATACCCGTCCACAGGAAAAGCCCTGCCATATAATCCCGGTCGGCACAGTTTTTCCACGCTCTTTCACCCTGTTCAAGCTTATTTGCCTTTTTACCGCTTGCACACTTGTTTTCATTTTCCGGATCGTACACATAATAGTGTCCCTTATTTTCATCCGTACTGTAACAGCCTCGTGTCCCGCTGTTGCTTGCCTCTTCCGTTATAATAACGGGCTGCTCCGGCATCACCTCGTGATAATCGTCCCACGCAATTGAGCAATAATTAAAGCCCATCACGTCAAGATGCTTTGTTACCGGAATATATGACCTTGCATTATCAAATCTTTCCACTCCGTTCCAGCACACAACTGCCGAAGTTATCGGACGTGTGCCATCAAGCTTTTGCACCGCTGTTTTCATAGTTACGGTAATCTTCGCAACCTCAGGTCTGTCCTGACAGAATACCTCTTCGTTTCCTATTCCCCACAAAAATACCGAGGGATGGTTTCTGTCTCGCTTCACAAGGGTACGCAACGCCTCTAAATCCTGCGGCGAGCTTGACATTCTTCTCGTTTCGTCAAACACCAAAATACCAAGCCTGTCGCACATATCCAGAAGCTCAACCGTAGGCTGATGATGTGCACTTCGATACGCATTCGCACCCATACTCATAAGCTGCTTCAAGCGGTATTCCTGAATTTCATCGTTTGCCGCAATTCCCACTCCTGCGTGGTCGTGATGATTGCATATTCCCTTGATTTTTACGTGCTCACCATTCAAGAAAAACCCCTTATTGGCATCAAAACGTATATGCTTCAAGCCAAACGTTGTAACCTCGCTGTCCTTGACCTTGTCGCCATCAAGAATTTCAGTTTCGAGAGTATAGATATACGGCGATTTCGTGTCCCATAAATTTACATTGCTTAAATGTATATTTTGCTTGTGTATTTTCGTGTCCCACATTGGTATATCAAAATCACTCTCAGCCGTTGCCACTACCACTCCGTCAGCATTTTTAACTGTGGATTTAACTGTGATTTTCGTGTCCCCTATTTTTCTGTTTGTAACCTCGGTTGATATTTCAATATCAGCACTTTTATCCTCAAGGTTTATCTCCGGCTTTGCAAATATACCCCACGGCTCAATATGTACATCCTCTTTTATTTCAAGCCATACGTGACGGTAAATTCCGCCGCCTTCATACCACCAGCCCTCTCTGCCCGTGGCATCCACACGCATTGCGATTACGTTCTTTTCACCGTCACGCACAAAATCCGTAACGTCATAGAAAAAGCTTGAATAACCGCACTTATGCGTGTCTACCAAATATTCATTGAAGTACAGGGTTGAATTTCTGTATACGCCATCAAAGTGAATATAAACTCTCTTACCGACCAAATTCTGCGGCAAATCAAAGCTTTTTCTGTACCACGCAATTCCGCCCTCAAGCGAACCGCCTGCGAAATGACGGCTGTCAATGCTCTCCATTTCGGGAATGGTCTGCATATCATTGCCCTCTGTATGATTGCGGGTATACTGTCCCTCCATAACGAAATCGTGCGGCAGGTCTATCTTACGCCATTTTGAATCGTCAAGGTCGTATTTTGTCGCACCGAAATTGAATGCCTTCGCCTTCGCTCCGCCCCAGCCGTCGGTATCAGTTTTGGGTGCAAGGTCTCCTAAAAAGAATCGCCAGTCTTTATCAAAATTCTGTTTCATTGTTATAGTCCTTTCAATATTTATTTAACAGACAGCCTGCTGTCCCTGTATTTCACCTATATTATACCGCACCTCCACGCAAAATCCAATGCTTTAAACTTAACTTTTTAATAAATATATTTACCTAAACTGAACTTTTTCTTGATTTTTTACAGCTTATGTTATATAATAATTCCGAGGTGAGAGCAATGGCCACAAAACGCAGTTATATAAACGACAATTTCAGAATTTCTCAGGAGCAATTTGACAGTGGCTGGACTATGCCCCACTCGCATTATCATAATGCGTATGAAATTTATATTTTAAAAACCGGAAAACGAATCGTAAATATTGATGGAATTGAATTTGATGCAAGTGCCCGTACTGCTACGCTTTTTGCCAGTAACACTATGCACAAAAGCCGGGGCGACGTGCCTTTTAGCGGGATTTGTATTCATTTTTCAAAGTGGTATATGGAATTTTTCTTTACCGAAACTGCGATAAATGAGCTGATGCAATGCTTTAACAAAAAAATCATCATCTTAAATGATGATGATTTTGATAAAATCTGCAAGATTGCGGATAATTTTGTTTACGGCGAAAATTCAAATTTTGTAATCCTGTCTGAAATATTAAACATTCTCAACAGCTCCGTAAAAACCGAGGCTTTACCCGTAGAGCCGAGTGCAAAAAAGCAGTCAGCAGCTCTGAATATCATCCGCTATGTCAATGAAGAATATGCCATTATCCGCACAATTTCTGAAATCTCACAAAGATTTGGTGTCACTGACGGATATGTTTATAAAATTTTCCGCGAGCAGTTTAGCACCACACCCAAGCACTATATAAACGGACTGCGTATACGCCACGTATGCCACTGTATGCAGCACGCCATACGCCCGACAAAGCAATTAGCCTCCGAAGCAGGCTTTGAAAGCTATGCATATTTTTTGCGTGTATTTAAAGCTCAGACGGGCGTTACTCCGAGAGAATACAGGAAACAATAAAAGCGTTTTTACGCCGCCTCATAGTCGCATATATCATCCACGTCCGCCAGCACTTCCAAATATTCCTCACACGCACGCTTGGCTTTGCCAAGCTCTAATGTGCGGTAGTTTCCGCACTCGATTGCACTTGCTCCGAATACTGCACCGTCGTGATTTATCGTCTTTGTCAGGCATTCCTTCACCAATGCAAGTGCCTCCTTTGTTGATACGCCATCACGCATCAGAAGATAAAATCCTGTCTGACACCCCATCGGTCCGAAATATACCACCTCATTGCTGTAACTGCTGTTTCTTAAAAAAGTTGCCATCATATGCTCTACGGTGTGCATTGTGATATTATCAAGATACACTCCGCAATTCGGCTTGCAAAAACGCATATCGTATGTCATCACGTCGCCGTCCTTGCGTGAAATATATATTCCCTTCTCCAAACGATTATGGTCAACACTGAAGCTCTTTATTCTCTCCATTATGCCCACTCCTCCTTAATCTGCGAAAGCATTTCACAGATAATTTTAATCGAATTTGTCGCCGCCATCTTTGCAAATGTCGGATAATCCATAGCACTGTCACTGTTTGCACCGTCCGAAATCGCACGCAGTACTCCGAAATGCACGCCGTTCATATAGCACACGTGACCAATGCTTGCACCCTCCATTTCAGCTGCAATTGCACCGAAGTTATCCACTATTTTCTTTCTTTCATCGTCCATTGAAATGAACTGATCACCCGAAGCGATTGTTCCTGTTAAAATCTTTACATTTTCAAGCTTTGATGCTGCATCAATCATCTTCTGCGAAAGCCATTTATCGCAGGGAATTCTTACAATGTTAAGCCCCGAAATATAGCCCGGCACATCGCCGATCGGAGTGGTATCCATATCGTGCTCAACCACGTTTTCCGCCACTGCTATATCGCCTATTCCCAGTTCCGGTGCCAGTCCGCCTGCTACACCTACGTTTATGATGTATTCCGGGTGATATGTAAGAATCATTGTCTGCGTACATACCGCCGCATTCACCTTACCCACACCCGCAACTGCAACCACAACGTCCATACCGTTGATTTTGCCGCTGTAATAGTCTACTGTGCTGATTGTTTCAATCTTAGGCTCATCCATAAGCTCCTTTAAAGCCTGAACCTCTATATCCATCGCTCCGATTATTCCGATTAACATTTTATTTTCCTCCGTTTTGTGTTATTTAACATAATTATATTATATTCCAACCCAAAAGTCAAATATTGTTTTGACAAACGTGCAAAAAAGTTGTATAATAGAAATGGTATGTATCACGAAAGGATGAGTTTACGATGAACTTTACCGCTATTGACTTTGAAACTGCGACATCGAAATATACCAGCATCTGTTCAATAGGTATATGCGTAGTTAAGGACGGCGAAATTGTCGAGCGAAAGGGTATGCTTATACGCCCGAAATCGCTTGAATTTAACGATTATAATATAAAAATTCACGGAATTACTCCCGATATGGTTATGGATGCTCCCACCTTTGAGGAGCTTTGGGACACAATCCGCCCGTATATCGACGGCAAAATTGTGGTTGCACACAATTCTATGTTTGACGTGAGTGCATTATGTGCCACACTTGAGGATTACGGAATTGAATTTCCGTCTTTCAGGTATCTGTGTACAGTCAAGCTGTCGCAAAAGGCATATCCTGAGTTTCCGAGCCATAAATTAAACAATCTTTGCGACGAGCTGGGAATTGAATTTTCACACCACCAGGCATATGACGACGCATATGCGTGTGCCGAGGTGCTGCTCTCAATTATGAAGGACTGCAACGTGCATTCCTTAAAGGAAATTGAGGAGCATTTCGAGGTGGATTGCGGCAGGATTTATCCCGGCTGCAAGATTTCCTTCAAGCAGAAAAAGAAAGCTAAAAAGACCAACAGAAAATATACAAGAAAGGTCAAAAAGAATGGACAGACTACTTGATTTAATTAAAAGCACAAAATCAATAATTACCGATGAAACGCTTAAAAATGCAGTGACCGAAAAGGGACTTGCAGACTTTGTTACACGTGTTGACACGTCCGTTCAGGCGTATCTTAAGGGTGAGCTTTTGAAAATGTATCCTGACATACAGTTTATGGGCGAAGAGGGCGAAAAGGAGCAGGTTGATTTCTCCGGCAGGGTGTGGATTTTAGACCCGGTTGACGGTACGACAAATCTTATTCACGACTACAAAATGAGTGCCGTTTCACTGGGACTTCTTGACAACGGCAAGCCGGTTATGGGCATCATATACAATCCCTTTACCGACGAGCTTTTCTATGCCGAAAAAGGCAAGGGTGCCTTCTTAAATAGCGAACGGATTTCGGTGAGCAGTGAAAATACACTTATCAAATCGCTTATAGCGTTCGGCACATCGCCATATGAAAAGGAGCTTGCCGATGTTAATTTTGAGATTCTGAAAAATGTATATTTAAAAACCGGTGATATACGCCGCACAGGCTCTGCCGCTATGGATTTAGCCTACGTTGCCTGCGGCAGGATTGACGGATTTTTTGAGAGGAATTTAAAGCCGTGGGATTACTGCGGCGGAATTTGCATAGTGAACGAAGCCGGCGGAAGAGTGACAAATATGCACGGCGGTGCGGTTACGTTTGACAAGAATTCGGATATTTTAGCAAGCAATTCGTGTCTGCACGGTGCATTGCTGGAATTGGTGAAATATTAAGGGAGACAGGCTATGAGAAAAGTTATAATTACCGCAATTATTGCATTGTTGGTTGTGTGCGGTGTGGGTGCGGTTATTAATTCATATAAAACCGACCTTTCAAATTCTGATATATTAATGAGAGCTACAATATATCCGGTTGGCACAGGAGATGAAACATATTGCTTTACATTAAACCAATCCAATGAATTGACAGTCGAGAAAGGAACCCGAAGACATATTGATGAATTTATAAAATATAATTCTTATATCAAGGAAATTGTCGCTTCTGAAAATATTACTTTGTCAGACAGCGAAGCTTCAGAACTCATAAACATTGCCGATAAAACCACTGATATGACTTCCGGAAATAAGGTGAGCGTAGACACTTGGGAAGTTCAGCTTATGTATAAAGGCAAAGTTATAAAACACGATTATGATATAGATATTCCACCTGAATTAAGAGAACTGATTGACAAATTTATCGAAATTTCACCCATAGAGGTCGATATACACGGATGGGCATAATATGATTTTTGTATCCGAGGGACTGTTTTATTACAGTCCCTTAATTTGGGGTTTATCGGGGAGTTGTTATTACAGTGCATCGGGACTTTGTCCCCTGCTTATGCAGTGCTTATTGTTATGCAGTTGGTACCCCTACTTACTTTTCTACCTGCAGCAGTAGAAAAGTAAGCAAAAGAATGCCGTTTAAGGGGAAAACATTTTAAAAGATGTTTT
>JAZQHZ010000192.1:0-3296 GCA_045540855.1 Clostridia bacterium | reverse complement strand
TAATATCCTCCGATTATATATTTTTATTGTAACTGGCAGGTCACAATTTAATTATATATAATCGGAGTTTCTTTGTCTACTGCATAGGCAATAGCCTTTTTTGAACCACGCGACTATCGCGTGGTTTTCTTATACAAAAAGCAACGGCGGTTTACCGCCGTTGATTTTTGCATAAAAATACCTTGCAGTGAATAAAACCGACTGATTTTGAATAAAAAATATGTAAATTTTTCCTTTTCTATTGACTATATCGTTTTTTTGTTGTACAATATAATAAGTAAAAAGCTATCAGATTCAGGAGGAGAGAACGATGATACATACAGCAATAGCGGAATTGACAGCATATGGAGTAAGAACAGGTCTGATTGAAGAGTGTGACGTACTTTATGTACGCAATCAGATTATGGAAATGCTCGGTGTAACAGACTGGGCAGAACCGGAAAGCTTTGAAGAAAGAGCGATTGACGATATTTTAGAAACGCTTATTTCCTATGCGTGTGAAAAGGGAATAATCGAGGATACAATATCAGTGCGTGACCGCTTTGACACACGTCTTATGGGCGTTTTGACAGGTCCGCCCAGAGAGATAAATGCTAAATTCAACGAAAAATATGCCACATCGCCGCAGGAAGCGACTGACTGGTATTACAAGTTCAGCAAGGATACAAATTACGTGCGTGCGGCAAGAATGGAGAGGGATATCCGCTGGAAGTATGAATCAGAATACGGACTTTTGGATATCACAATCAACCGTTCGAAGCCGGAGAAGGATCCAAGAGACATTGCGGCGGCAAAATCAGCACCGCAGACTGCATATCCGGCATGTCAGCTTTGTATGGAAAATGTGGGCTTCCCGGGAAATGCAAATCACCCGGCAAGACAGAATATCCGTCCTGTTGATATAGAAATGTACGGCGGTAAGTGGGCATTGCAGTATTCGCCGTATGGCTACTATAATGAGCACTGTATCGTGCTTAATCAGGAGCACTGCCCGATGAAGATTGATGCGGCAGTATTCGAGAAGCTGTTTGATTTTGTGGCACTGTTCCCGCACTATTTCTTAGGCTCAAATGCAGATTTGCCGATAGTAGGCGGCTCGATTTTAAGCCACGAGCATTTCCAGGGCGGACATTATACCTTTGCAATGGAAACAGCACCGATTGAAAATGAGTTTATTTTAAGTGCATATCCGAGCGTGAAGGCAGGTACGGTAAAGTGGCCGATGTCGGTTATCCGTTTAAGCAGTGATAACCGCAAGGAGCTTTCAGCGGCTTGTTCAATGGTGCTTGAAAAGTGGAGAGCATATTCGGATGCAGCTGCGGATATTTACGCCGAGACAGACGGCACACCGCATAACACAATCACACCGATTGCGAGAATCAAGGACGGCAAGTTCGAGTGTGATTTGGTACTCAGAAACAACCGTACTACTGAGGACAGACCGCTTGGCTTATTCCACCCGAATCCGACCTTGCATCATATAAAGAAGGAAAATATCGGACTTATCGAGGTTATGGGCTTAGCAGTACTTCCGGCAAGACTTGCGATGGAATTAAAGGATTTGGAAAATGCAATGCTTGAGGGCAAGGACATTGCCGCAATCGAGAGCCTTGCAAGCCACGCAGACTGGGCAAAGGAAGTATTATCAGCATATCCGGACTTCAACAAGGATAATGCAGAGGAAATCATCCGCCGAGAGGTGGGTGCAGTATTTGCACAGGTGCTTGAGGATGCAGGTGTGTACAAGCGTACAGAGGCAGGAATGGCTGCATTTATGAGGTTTGTGGATGAAATTAAATAAAATTCGTCTTGCACTTGTAGTGCTTGCAGTGTGCATTGTGGCAGCGGTGTGGCTAAGCACAACGGATGATAATAATGTGGCAGAAATAGTATCTGACGGTAAGGTCATAGACAGAATCGACCTCTCAAAGGTGGATGAGCCGTATGAATTTGATGTCAGAAATAGTCTTGGCTGCAATAAGGTCAGAGCAGAACAGGGAAGAATAGCCGTAATTGAGGCGGACTGTCCTGACAAGGTATGCGTAAACCAAGGCTATATTGAAGCAGGAGGTTTACCGATAGTATGCCTTCCGCACAGGCTGACGATAACAATGACGGACAGCGGCGAAATTGATGCCGTTGCTGGAAGATGATAAAAGAGCGATGCGAAGACATCGCTCTTTTCGGTAGAAAATCCATATTGTGAACATCAACAAAATTCACGCCTGATTTTTGTGGGTGTTCACAAATTGTAAGGCTCTCAATTGACGTTAAAAGAGAAATATGGTACAATATACAGTATAAAAGCTTTAGAAAAAACCAAGGAGGAAAATCAAATGATTAGTTACATTTTCGGAAAAGCTATTGATATTCTTAAGAGAAAGCCGTTTATGCTCTGGGGCGTGTCGCTTTTAAATGCGATTGTTGTGTGGGCAGTTACAGTGACCGGTTCACTGGTGCCGATTATAACAATCCCGATAGTGCTTACCCTTAATGCAGGTATGGCAGCCCTTTATTTAGATGGCTACAATGGCAAAGAGGTCAATTCAAAGCAGCTTTTCAGAGGCTTTTCAAAGGATTGCATTTCAAGAGTACCGGCAGGTATGCTCTGGCATATGCTGTGGGGAATAATCTGGAACTTTGTTCCGGTTGTGGGAATAATCAAGTCATATTCGTATGCGTTCACACCGTACATACTTCTCACAAGACCGGATGTGAGCGTGCTTGATGCATTAAAGGTATCAATGAAGGAAACAGAGGGCTATAAGCTCAGAATGTTCGGAGCAGAAATTCTTATGGCACTTATGCTTATAGGCTTATATTTATTATTTGCTCTTCTTATGATAATACCTGTGCTTGGCTGGATAGTTGGCGCAGTAGGAATAATTGCAACCACAATTTTATTCCCGTTATTCAGCGGTCTGGTAAGAGCAGGCTTCTATGAAGAAGCAATAAGCGGCAGATTCAAGCAGGTTTATTATGATTATAAGTATAATCAGACCTATAACACAGCACCTCCGGCAGGAGATGCAGCACCGGAAGAGGGCACGTGGTTCTGCACAAAGTGTGGTGCCGGAAATGGCGTGGCATCAAAGTTCTGTACTCAGTGCGGTAATCCTAAAAATAACTAAAAGAGCGATGCAAAAGCATCGCTCTCAGACCGTCGACAAATTGGTCAGACCACGCATAACGATTAAAGAAAAATATAAAATTAGAAATTTATTTTCTTTTACTAACGACGGGCGTCCCATCGAGGAACGCCCGTCGTTATGCGTTTTTTACGAAAAGAAACTCTA
>JAZQHZ010000191.1:0-10237 GCA_045540855.1 Clostridia bacterium | reverse complement strand
GGTGCCGGTGTCGGTGCTTCTGTCGGTTCCGGTGTCGGCTCTTCTGTCGGTTCCGGTGTTGCTGTTGCCTCAGGATCTGCTGTAACTGTTCCGTAGCTTACTGTGATATCGTCGTAATACACAGTACCGCTTGTTGCCTTTGCCGCAAGTAAAATTGCCGCAGGAATTCCTGATGAAATACTTCCTGTTGCAACTACTGTACCATTCTGCCATAATGTGATGCTTGTAGTTTTAGCTGTTGCATCATAGTAATATTTAACATCTACCCACTCATTTCCGTCAGGTATCTTCGCTGCCGCATTTTCAGTACTTGTTCCTGTGTTAAAGAATCTTGTTCTTGTTACACTTGACTGACATCCCCAATTTCTTGTATACTTTGTTCCATCATAGAACACTATCTTATCATCAATGTGTGCATCTCCCCACCATGTATCTTTCTTTGTTGTTGCTCCAAGCTTTGCACGGTATGAGATTGAGATTGCCTTTACTTCTGAAGTAGGTACAACCTTAATGATTGCTCCCCATTCACTGTCGCCCGATACTAATCCGTCCGGCTTCTTTTCAGCATTTCCTGTTAATGATAAATACTTTCCGTCCCCGTCATTAACAAGTGTCGGAGCTGATGCTGTGCTGTATACAATATTTTCTGTATCGACAATAGATGTCATTTCATCAAAGTCGACTGTAAATCCGCCGCCCCATGTGATTGTTTCCTCTGCTCCTGCCGTCATAGCAAATGCCGGAAGCATACTGATTGCCATTACTGCAGCAAGAAGCTTGCTTATTGCTTTTCTGTTTTTAAACATTTTTGTTTCCTCCTTTATTTTAATGTTTATTTTAATTCCTCAAACAATGATTTACCGAGCATATAGAACGAATGATATAATTCGGAATTCGGCGTACCTGAACCCATACCCGAACCATATTCATAATAGCCTTCTCTGACACTGCCGTCATTATCATTTATAAGCAATGTCAGTGCAAGCTCGCCGTTCTTTTGCGCTCTGTAACCGTTAGGGAATATAACAGACCACGGTACACACATTTCGTATGTAGTTATATTGTTTTCACGTCCAAGCTCAAATTCAAAATCCTCTGCATTAACCTCTCCGATTCTTTCCGCAATCGGATTTCTCTCGATTGTAAGTCGGTTTTCTCCCTTAATCTGTGCAAAGTCAAGCTGTGAAATCTGTCCTGAACCTCTATACGGTGCAAATGCTATCTGTATGCCGTCACCTCTGTAAAATGACGCCGTTGCCTTATCGTCTGATAAAACATTATCCTTAACCTTTGCTGCCATATAGAAATATTCCTCGTCCCACGCAGTGTAAATTGTTCCCGAAAGGTCATCTGCACCACCATAGCTGTCGCCGGCAAGATATACATAATTACCCTCCGACGGTAATATCGCTGAGCTTTCGTCCCATTCACCTGCTGCAAGCTTTCCGTCAATGATTGGTTTCTTTTCCACCGCTACACTTGACTGGAGTGAGTATTCCTTATTAAATACAACCTTTTCACCACCGGCAAAATTAACATCCGCTTTCAGCGATATGTTCTTTGTTTTCGCCATATAATCAGGTATATTTATCTTAATTTGCCGACTGCTGTTTGCACCGACGTACATTGACAAATCGCCTACATTTTTTGAAATCTTTTCAGGCAGTGCGATATCAAGAACTACATCAATATCCTCGCTCATTGAGCGGTTTGATACGCTTGCTATAAGCTGCCACCAGTTTGAGTTTTTCGTATCATGCGGCTTTGCCTTTATATCTATTTCTACCTTATCTATATACTTAACATCAAGCTCCTGTGTAAACACAAGCTTATCTGACATATCATATACATTGATTCTGACATTTCCAAAGCATCCTACCTCATCATTTTCCTTTACCTCTTTACCCTCCGAGGCAAATATCAGTCTTGCAACATCTCCCTTGAAGCCCGGATTTTCCTTTAATGAAATATCATCGTTTCCGACAATTTCAATCCTGCCCTTAGTATTGCTATACTGATAGAAAAGATATGATGAAGCATCACCCGAAGGTATTTCAAGCTCTGATGATTCCAGTGCAAACATTTCATCCTTTTCTTCTGCGGTAGTGAAATCACCTATAAGATACACCGGCAACTCATTGAAGCTGATATGAAATGCATTATCCATCGCATTAAGCGTTGTTTCGTTGCCGTACATATCCATCATCGTAAGCGTATCTGTACCAAGGTTTACTGCACTTATCTGGGTTCCGTCATTTACCTTCCAGGCTGCAATGCAGGTTCTGCCATCTGCAAGAACGAACTTATGTGCATCTACATCCTCGCCCCATTCATAGCTTTCAACATATTTTGCATTTGTCATAAGCTTATTGTAATTTGTGGCAGCAAGATAGCTCGGCTTTACACCGTACGGAATTTTTGCTTCCGGACCTCTTAAAAGACCAAAGTTATATTCCGGATGATCGAGATTTTCACCGCCATCATTGATTGTGTACCAGTCCACTCTTTCAAAGAGGTCATATTTTTCATTAAGAATTCCCATTCTTACAAAATATGCTGCCTGATGTGCTCTGTCTGGATATCCGTTCCTTCCATTACTCGTCCAGCCCCACTCTGTTCCTCTGTATGCAACATCCTGTCGATATTTTGCTACTACCTCTTTTAATTCAAGTACCTTCTCGATCATACCGCCGTTTTCAGGTGCCTGGGTAAATGAATACGGGTGCACTGATATTCCGTCAAATGAGTTTGCTGCTCCTGCTTTAAGCACACGCTCTATCCAGTCAACCGGAACTCCGATTGTGCCCATCGCCCAAGCCTTTACGTCAGGATACTGTGCCTTTATTCTCGGATACAGGTCATTTATCATCTTTGCATAAGTTTCAGGTGTAGCTCCCGAACCAAAACGTCCGTCTGAGTTATTGTACTCATTCCACATTTCCACTTCGATTGTTCCGTCGCCTCTGACTTCCTTTATATCCTTTATCAGATTGAGTGAGAAGTCTCCGAAAACCTTTATCGCTTCTTTGCTTATCGGCGGAAATTCAGGAGTAACTGAATAGTTTGAATATCCCAAAATTTCAAGATGATCAATATTATACTTTGCTCTGTCCTTCATTTCCTGTTCATACTTAGCCGGTAATTTATAATTACCCGGCTCTGTTTCGTAGCGATCCCACGAAACCTCAGAACGTGCTGAAGAAAAGCCTGCCTTTGCAATGAATTCAAGATTTACGGTCGGGTCACCCATTCTCACGTGTCGCTCGTGGTTTATAATACCAATTTTCGGGTTTCTTGTACCCTCCGGCGGAAGATTTACAAGTGCATATTCACAGAAATCTGAGCATTTGAGTTCATTGTCATCTTTTCCGTATACATCGAAATACAAATCATAAAATCCGTATTCCGTAAGCGGTGGAAGCGTAATTTCTATATCTGATGTTTTTTCAGGCTCAAGCTTTATATCAACGCTGTCCTCAAACAGCTTCTTGCCCTCACGACTCTTTGCAGTTACATTAAGTACCACCGGCTGTTCTATGTTCAGCTTATTTGTTACTGAAATAACTGCCGGAACGCTTTTGTTCTTTTCATAAACTGCATTTCCTTTTTCTCCGACCTTTGCACTCACCGATGCAGTGGCAAGCAGTGCGTCCGGAACATCAACGCCCATTGCATTAAGCTCTGACATTATTGTTCTGTCTATCTTTACTACATTTACATTATCAAGATAGCCGCCGCTGCCGGTTCTGTTATCATACGAGAAAATTATAGTCTGAAGGTCATATATTTCTTCCTTTTTTATGCCCGCCTCACCAATGAATTCATTGTTGAGTGAGAAATATATCTTTCCTGCATCCAGTTCAAGCCAGATTGACATATCTACCCATTCACCCATTGGCATTTTCTTTAATGCCATAAGAGTCCAACCCGTACTTGATGGATAATATCCCGCCTGACCTGCTACGTTTACACCCATTGTTTCAGCCATATTGGGATCGTTATCAACATTTACTCCCGTAAATGCGGAATTGGCAAGTCTTGCATATGTAAGGCACCCGCTTGAGGAGAGGTATAAATCATAGTCAATCAGAACTATTCCCTTTTTTATCGGCTCTTCAAGCGTTTTATACTGTGATACGGCACCGCCAGTCGGAAAGGCGTAGCTTGTACCGTGTTCAGCATCCACTTGCTTACTGTTTTCCTTTGTTGCTTTGTTCTCAAATTCCAAACTGTTTTTTTCGAAATTCATTGATAAAACATTCTGTGCTTTATCTCCAAAGCTATTTAATGCATCAATAACCGTTATATTATTTGCTTCATCGCTCACTTCAGCAAGTCCCGTTATCGGACACACCGTAGTGCAAAGGCTTAAAGCCAATATAGAAGATATAATTTTTTTCACCATTCCATCACTCTCCTTACTTTATTGCTATTGATGGTGCAATGGGCTTTATATCGCTTAAATTGCTGTATATAAATGACTTACACGTATGTGCCTTGTCATTTTTCTGTGCTTCAAATTCTACACCTTGTTTATCCTGAGTTTTTGCAAGCTTAACATTCTTAGTTTTAACCTCAATCAGTCTTCCGTCTGCATCGTACTGCGAAATCAAAATTGTTACGTTTTGTTCCTTATCCGCTCCGTTTCTTACACTTGCAGCTGCATTAATGTTTTGAGAATCCGGAGTAAGCGTAAAATTGTAGGTTATTATGTCCTCTTCTTCAAGATAATGATTAAGTGCGTTTTCGCTGAGGTCTGTTTTTTCAGCCCTTATAAGAAGCTTGTAATTGTATATATGCTCATCAGCCGATGCTATATCAAAATCCAGCTCAAACGCTCCGTCCGCTTTGATTTGTGTATCACCGATATAAGCCACCTCTGCAATATCAACCTTTTCGTTTCCGTCAGGGATAACCATTACATTTACTGTCGCACCCTCGCACAGCTGTGACTCACCTGTCAGCTTTACGTTAAGAGTATTTTTAGTCAAAGCCGTAGTGTAATTTATTGACATTTCATTCTTTAACTCTGCATCAGCTATCATTTCTATTGTCTGCTGTGCATAGTATTCACTACCGAAATCTGCCAGATCCGGCTTTCCGACACGAACTGTATATTTTCCGTTTTTATTTACACTGAAAATCTCCGAGAAATTGCCGCTTGCATCAACAACTGCTTTTTCTGTCTGAAGAACTGCTCCGTTTTCATCCAAAAATTCAACCGTTACACTATCAAGCTCTTTCGCAGTTCCTTCGATTTTGCATAAATTTTTATTTTTAATATACTCAAGCGTATTTATCTTTGTTTCAAGATCCATACTCTCGATTATAATCGGTGACATATTCAGCTTTGCTTTATATGTATTATTTCCTTTTACGGTATCAATCTGATTTCCTTCCATATCATATATGTAGGAAATATGCCCGTCGAGCACTATATCCTGTTGTGCTTCACCGTTTTTATTGTAGGCTACATATGCTTTACTTACTTTGTCGCCTGACGCTTCGTTTGTGTATTGTGCTACTACACTGTCATTACTCTCTCTGACGTTTGCAAGCTCCTTATCGTGCATAATTGAATTAAACAGCTTTACTGCATTAAACGCTGTTTTTTTCTTATATCCGAAATCAACTATACCGAAATTATTTCCTGCCTTTGCCTCATCTTCACCGCTGTCACGCAAGGTATACGCAAAAAATTCGCCATTACGTTCATTCTCCATAAGGCATTTATCCCATGCAACCTTACTTCTTAAAAGAAGCGCTGCCTGGTCAGTTTCACTTACGGAATACTGAGCACTTCCGGTGAAATATCCCGTTTCAGTGAGCCACACCTCACCATTGAAGTTGTATCTGTCCATAGCTGCTTCAATACGTGCGTAGTCCTTTTTAAACTCTTCCTCCACCGGATTCGCGTCTTTATATGAATACATATGTACTGAGAATGCATCCATATACGCTCCTGCACCACTTGCGAACAGTTCTTCTATCCAACCGCTGTTTCGTGTACCGCCAAAAAGGAACGCACCACCCACAACCTTTGCCTGAGGATCTATATTTTTTATTACCTTATACGATGCCTTTAACAGTTCAAAATAATCTGCAGGGTCGTAGCTGTATTTACTTTTTGAAATCTGATAGTTGAAATCTGCATGATTAGGTTCATTCCAGATTTCATATGCCTCAACCTTTCCTTTGCAGTTTGTAACTACAAAGGTTACATAATTTAAAAATGCTTCAAAGTATTTTTCGTTATCTATTGTCGGGACATATATTCCACTACTGTCATTTACTCCGTTTATGTCGTTGTATAATGTATTGCCGAAGCCTAAAATTGCAAGTGAATTAACACCTGCTTTATTTACCTGATCCGTCCAGTCTGCTGTCGGCATTCTGAGCTCGCCTTTCGTTTTGGCCTCCATTCCCCAGCCCCATCTTAGCTCATCTCTTATCCATTCCGACTCTATTTCCTCTACCAGACGCATCGTTCCGGTTATTGTATTGTTAGTATGTGTATGCGACATATGCGTTGACAAACCAATATTAGATGCTGTTACTGTGGTTTGTAAAATTGTCATTGCAGATAATGTGCAAACTATTTTTTTCCATCTGTATTTTTTCATAATTTACCTCCCACATACAGAAATTGTATCATAAATCTCTTCAAATGTAACTGTAAATTTGTGCCAACTAACTAAAGTACTATTTTATCTTGACTTAATTATACCATATGTGATATAATGTTGATAATACAAAATAATGTCCATTTTATCCAAGAAAGGAAGAAAAATTGATATGTTGCAGACCGATAATATATTGAAGCAACTCGGCTTACTGAAAGTCCCTCCTAAAATTGATGATGAGAATCCTTTCTGGGTTCCGCAATACGGATACAGCTCAAAGGAAATTCCCGGTCACGAAATACGAATCAACTCTGACATATCGTGTATTCAGTACGTGATTTCCGGCTCAGGTGTCGTTATTTCCGATAAATTCACCACCAGAGTATCAGAGGGCGATACATTTCTTCTTTTGGAGGGTGCTGATCAGAATTATTACAGCGATCCGGATGACCCAATCAAAAAAATATGGTTTAATTTCCGTGGAAAATTAAGCATTGATATTATAAATGCTTACGGACTTGATAAATCCGTTGTATTCAGAAATCTGCATACCGAAGAATTAATATCGCAAATGCATAAGGTATGTGACTCTAACCACGATAATCCAAAAAAATGCCAACACGAAATGCTTATTCAATTTATTAAAATAGTGCAGTTTTTATCTGATAACAAGCCACTGAATAACACAACCGAAATCGCAGATTACGTTCGTTATTACATAGATGCTCATATCACTGAAAACCTTAAGCTTGATGAAATTTCCGCAAATACCAATATCTCCAAGGAGCATTTAATACGTCTTTTTAAAAACAAATACGGAATAACGCCGCACAAGTATATGATACAGTGTCGTGTAAAAATCGCCGCATCAATGCTTAAAATTACCAATTTATCTGTTGAGCAGATTTCAAACAAGCTCAACTACTGTGATCCTCATCATTTCTCGGAACAGTTTGCAAAATGTATGGACTGTCGTCCATCCGAATACAGACGCATTTTCCGAACACAAAGCAAGCCTATATAAAAAGGATATGCCGCAGGCATATCCTTTTTATATACCCTGCAAAAATCTGTCTACTACAAGCTGACGGAACTGCGGCGACAAGCTTGCGAAATATGCCGTAAATCCTGTAACACGTACTACCAGATCAGGATGCGACTCAGGGTTTTCATTCGCTTCAATCAGCTTTTCTCCGTCAAGTATATTTATATTTATCAGTGTACCGCCAAGCTTAAAATGTGTTTCAATTAAATTCAACACTACATCTATTCCCTTTTCATCCGCAGCAAGCTGCGGGTCAAATTCTATCTGTAACGGTGCTGTGTTTCCATAGCCACACTGCACCGACGCAATTCCGTTTGATTGTGCTGTTACTGCCCCGTCCGTTCTGAAATGAGGATTCGGGTTTGCACCGTGTGAAACAGGCTCGCCCTTCCTTCTTCCGTTCGGAGTTGCTCCCACCGCTTTTCCGTATTCGATAGTCCTTGCCCAGCTGAACCATCCCGGAACAAGCTGTCGATTATCCGGCATTTCCTGTGCCTTTATATATTTTGTCCAGCTTCTTGTAAGCTCCTTTGCCCAATCATCCGCCCTGCTTCCGCCATAACAGTATTTGGGTGTGGAATTCAGCATCAGACGTGTTCTTTCGTCTGCAAAATTGTTGTCGAGAGCTTCATACATTTCTTCCCACGTAAGCTGCTTTTCCTCTTCAATACGCTGCTCTAAGGCTGCAAACGAGTCAGCAACAACAGCAAGCCCCACTCCGTCAACGCCTATTGTATAAAGACTTGCACACCTTGATATATCCTCGCCTTTTTCTATTGAATCGTGCATCATCAGATTCATAACCAGTTCCGGTGTAACCTCCCACTGGTGATCAAGATGAAGATTTACGCCTTGTGCCGTAACATCTATTGCAGTCTTTAAATGCTCCTTATATATTTCATACAGTCGTTTTGTGGATTTATCCGGTTCACCGCGCATCTGTGACAGTGCAACTTCAAACACCTTTGCAATATTAACCTTAACAGTATCATTCATAGGAAATTCCTTGCCGGGTACACACATCCAGTTGCATCCCACAGCAATTCTTTCCCTTGAAGTTTTCTTATCTATACCGTTACGCATATAACCTTCTGCCAAGGCTTTGTCGTTACAGAATCTGGGCCAGCCATTTTTGTTTTTAAGCAGATAGTATACCGCTTTTCTTAAAAACTCTCTGTCACAGTTTTCGTGTACCCTTACCGTAAGATTGCATGCAATATTTATGCTGTCAGCCGCTTCAAGAATCAGATACGAAAGATGATTTGTCATATCATTATCGTTCTCGTCTACGCCTGAAATCTGATAATAATGCGGATCAATGAGCAACAGATTTGCAATAAGGAATTTTGCGGTTTCATCGTCTAAAATTCCCGATTCAATGTCTCTCTCATAATACGGATACAATAAGCCGTCAAGCTGGAATCCGGCACCGTCACGAGTATAAATTCTTGATGCACAGTTGAAATACGCCGTCCATTGGCATACCTCGTAAAAAGTCTGAGGTGCATTATATTTGATATTTCTGTTTACCTCAAGCATTTTTTCGAGTGATTCCTTTATTTCAGGACGCTTTTCAAAAGAAAGCTGTCTTTCAATTTCTTCAATATGCTTTTGCACAAAATCAATTATGGCAAGAAGCACCTTTTCCTCTGCATCGTAAAAAGCTTTTTTATCTGTGTTTATTTCTCTGTATTTTCTTACCTTTTCAAGCAATCCGCCAAAGCCAAGTTCAAAGCCGATGCTATAATCACAAGCGAGATGAGCATCACCGTCAATTCCGGTCTGAATGTTATATTTTTCCTGCAACGGCTTAAGATGATCGTAAGGAAAACGCTGTTCATCCCACCTTCTGCTCCATTGTACGGTGGCTGTCTGCATCAGCTTCATTATATCCGTTTTTTTCTTTAACCAGTCCGGAAGATAGTGCAAGTCACCTCTGTAATTCACAAGCATATCACGCCAGCGTCCGCAAAGCATCTCCATAGGGTCTACGTATGCAGGATGTGCATTAATTACTCTCACAAAATTTTCACTCATACCGTCATAGCCGTAAAAGCTTCCGTTTGAGCTGTTATACCACGGCTTAACCTCATATTCCGGTGTTATCGGTACAGTACCGAAATCATCGAGATCGGTATAGCCATTCTGATCACGCTTTTCAAGCGTATGGCGAATTTTCGTGTCCCTCATTGCTTTTAGTCTGTCTGCGTATGAAAGCATATTTTTCTATCTCCTTCATATATTCCTTATCCGGAACCCTGAATTCATTCATTTTGAGTCCCAGTGCTTTTCTTTTTGCTTCACCCAGTGGATGATATGGCAAAAGCTCATATTGAACTGCATTTTTTAAGCCTTTTGCAAATTCCGATATTTGCTCTATTCCTTGCTCAAGCCCCGGAATTACGGGCGTTCTTATAATAATCGGTATATTAAGCTTATCAAGCTTTAATATATTTTCCTTTATTTCAGGACGCTTTTCAAAAGTAAGCTGTCTTTCAATTTCTTCAATATGCTTTTGCACAAAATCAATTATGGCAAGAAGCACCTTTTCCTCTGCATCGTAAAAAGC
>JAZQHZ010000190.1:0-4392 GCA_045540855.1 Clostridia bacterium | reverse complement strand
CTCCGACTTCGCACTTCCGCTTGATGCCGCAATTCCATACATATTGAGAAGCATCAGAATTGATTCGCCTTCAATGTATTGGAATGAGAAGTTTACATTATTGCACATTCTTCCCTCGCCCTCGGGACCGTTCAGACGGCAATACGGAATTGCTTCACGTATTCCCTTAATGAGTCTGTCTCTTTTTTCAGTCATAACCTTCATATTAGCATCAAGGTCATTCACTGCAATTTCAAGTGCCTTTGCAAGACCTGCCATACCTGCAAGATTTTCCGTTGCAGCACGCTTGCCTCGCTCCTGACCGCCGCCGTGGATAAGGTTTTCAATCCTTACGCCGTTTCTTATATAAAGCGCGCCCACACCCTTCGGGCCGTGGAATTTATGGGCCGATAACGAAAGCATATCAACACCTAAATCCTGCACATTTATCGGCATATGACCGATAGCCTGTACTGCATCGGTGTGCATTATAACCTTATGCTTCTTTGCGATTTGAGCAATTTCCTTAATCGGCTCAATTGTGCCGATTTCGTTATTTGCAGTCATTATACTTATTAAAATAGTCTTATCTGTAATCGCCGCCTCAACTGCCGCCGGGTCAACTCTTCCCTCGGAATCGACGTCCATATAAGTAACTTCAAAGCCCTGCTTTTCAAGGAATGCACACGCATTTAATATTGCGTGATGCTCAATTTTACTTGTGATAATGTGGTTGCCCTTTCTCTTGTTTGCAAACGCAATACCCTTTATCGCCCAGTTATCCGCCTCACAGCCTGAGCCGGTAAAATATATTTCATTAGCTTTTGCAGCTCCTATATTTTTCGCAACGCTCTCACGCAGCTTTGCCATTTCAGCTATCGCATCATTACCCAGGTCATAAAACTTTGACGAGCCGTTTCCCCAAATTTCGGTGAAATACGGAAGCATAGCCTCAACAACCTCTTTCTTTACACGTGTGGTTGCGTTGTTATCCATATATACAGTAGTGCTCACTATATCATCTCCTGTCATTTCTATGTTCCAACATATGAACAATCATTCATATGTTCCAGTATATATTGTACCTCATATTCCCTATTTTGTCAATAGGTTTCGCATATTATTCTTGAATTTATACTAAAAAAAATTGCCGGGAATATTCCCGGCAACTTCAATTGCTAAAATTATTCAGCTTCTACTGAATCGTACTTCTCAGCTAATGCTAAGATTGCACCTGACTCCTTCATTTCAGCTAAAGTAGCGTTGATTGTCTCAAGAAGCTCTGTATTACCCTTCTTTACTGCGATTGCATATTCCTCAGCCTCGAATACCTCTGCATCCTCAACAATCTTTAAGCCTGTCTTTTCAGCTAATGCCTTACCTGTGTAGCTGTCAACAACTACTGCATCAAGCTTACCGTTCTTTACATCCTGAACGATATCTAATGCTCTGTTTGCTCTGCTAATATTGCTTTCAGCAACCTGGAGTGTTTCTGTTACAATAGTATCACCTGTATATCCTAATACAACGCCGACCTTCTTATCAGCCTTTAAATCCTCAGCACATGTGATATCTGTGTTATCCGGTGCAACTACCATTACCTGTGTAGCTACATAATATGTGTCTGAGAAATCAACCTCTTTCTTTCTCTCGTCTGTTACAGTCATACCTGCAACCGCCATATCCACCTTATCTGTACTTACAGCTGCAATAAGTCCCTCAAATTCCATATCTGCAATTTCAAGCTCCTTACCTGCCTTCTTTGCAATTTCAGCCGCAATTTCAACGTCGATGCCTGCAAATTCGCCTACAACACCATCAGTAGTTGTAACAAACTCAAACGGCTGGAATGCAGCATTTGTACCCATAATGAGCTTGTTATCATCCTTCTCACCGCAACCTGTCATCATACCTAATGCCATAATTGCAGCTGCACCTAATGCGATTGACTTCATAAGCTTCTTGTTCATATTTATTACCTCCATTTTACGGCTTTTTGCCGTTAATATACATTATAAAACCTTACTTAAGAACGACTTCGTTCTCTCGTGCTTCGGATTTGAGAAAAGCTCATCAGGCTTTGCCTGCTCTATTACTTCACCCTCGTCCATAAACAGTACACGTGATGCAACCTCTCTCGCAAAGCCCATCTCGTGAGTTACTACAACCATTGTCATACCTGCATCAGCAAGGTCCTTCATAACATTTAAAACCTCGCCTACCATTTCCGGGTCCAGTGCCGAGGTCGGCTCGTCAAAGAGCATAATCTTCGGATCCATTGCCAGCGCTCTTGCAATAGCAATTCTCTGCTTCTGTCCGCCCGAAAGCTGTGCCGGATATGCGTTTGCCTTGTCAAGAAGCCCTACTTTTTCAAGCAGCTCTCTTGCCTTTTCCTCCGCTTCCTCCTTAGGCATATTCTTTACCTTTATAGGTGCAAGCGTGATATTATCCATAATGCTCAGATGTGGGAAAAGATTAAAATGCTGGAATACCATTCCCATTCCCTCTCTGACCTTATTGATATTCACCTTCTTATCTGTTACATCAACACCGTCAATGGTGATTTTTCCGCTTGTGGGTACCTCAAGAAGGTTAAGGCAACGTAAAAACGTTGATTTTCCGCTTCCCGAAGGACCGATTAAAACAACCTTTTCGCCCGGTTTTATGCTTTCGTTTATGCCCTTTAAAACATGGAGCTTTCCGAAGCTTTTATGTAAATCATTAACCTGTATCATCTCACCGTGCCTCCTTATCTCTCGTCCGCTTTTCTCATACGAGCCTCGACACGTGCGAGTATTGTTGAAAAGATTTTAATTACTACATAATATATTATAGCCGTAGAAATAAGCGGCCAGAAATAGTCATAGGTTTGAGTCTGAACCTTCTTTGCAGCACCTAAAAGGTCAATATTTCTAATCATACCGATTACTGCTGTTTCCTTTATAAGTACGATAAATTCATTTACGAGTGCCGGAAGGATGTTCTTCATAGCCTGCGGCATTACGATAAATGTCATAGTCTGCGACTGTGTAAGTCCTAAAGAGCGTCCGGCTTCTGTCTGTCCTTTTTCCACCGATAAAATGCCGCCTCTTACAATTTCAGCTACATACGCACCGCTGTTTATAGCAAAGCCCAATGCACCCACAAGCCACGGCTCAAGATTTACACTTGCAAATATTACAAAGTATATTATCATCAGCTGCACCATTGTCGGTGTACCTCTTATAACATCAATATATAATGATGCAATCCATTTGAGCGGTTTGATTTTCGAAAGCTTACCCAATGCTGCAAGCACTCCGATTGCAAGACCTAAAATAACCGCAACCAGTGAAATAAGTAATGTATATCCCAGTCCGCTTGCAAACCACTGCCATCTTCCGTCTACAATAAATGTGGCGTATAAGCCATCAATAATTTCCTGCATTTAAATTTACCTTTCCTTTGTAGTTATATCTTTTATCATTATAACACACTTTGCATAAATATGCAATAGTTTTTTCGATTTTTCTTTAACAATCAGTTTTTCTTTCAAAACATCTTGACTTTTAGTTCAAATCGTGGTATACTTATTCAGTCATGCGGATGTGGCGGAATTGGCAGACGCGCCAGACTTAGGATCTGGTGTCTCCGACGTGCAGGTTCAAGTCCTGTCATCCGCATAATTTCTTGTAAAACGGCTTGAAACCTGGGGTTTTGGGCTGTTTTTATTTTTCCGAATTTATATTCAAATGCAGTTAAAATATGATTTTTTATTGATTTCTAACAAATTTCTAACAGATTTCTAACAGCTAATCAGTTTCTGCCGGCACTTAGTAAGTCCGATAATACACTCGTTGCTTGTATTTTTGCCTGCATATCAGGATGCAAATATATAGATGTTGTACTTATATTACTATGTCCTAAATATTCAGAGGCAGTCTTAATTCCCACCAATCCGCTGTTACACATTAAGCTTGCTGCTGTATGTCTCAGTGCATGAAAATTATACCCACGCTCTGTATAGCCAAGTCTTGTTAAAATCAATTTAAAATGTCTGGATACATATTCACACATCAATGGTTTTCCATCAGGATACACACAAACAAAATCATTATTGATATATTCATTACCATAAATTGATTTGTACTTAGCTTGCATTTTTTTCGCTCTTATAAGTACCTTTTCAAGTTCTGCATCGAACGGCAGGTCTCTTTTGCTTGTCTGAGATTTTGTTTTGTCTTCAAAAATCTCCGAAACAGTATGTGTTCTGGTCTGATGTATATGCATAATTTTATTCTTGAAATCAATGTCACTCCACTGTAATCCAAGGATTTCACTCCTTCTCAGCCCACCATAAGCTCCCAGATATACCGGAAGTTCTATCGGATCATTGTGTACAGCCTCAAATATTCTTTCCAACTGCTCTATATT
>JAZQHZ010000189.1:0-2366 GCA_045540855.1 Clostridia bacterium | reverse complement strand
GTACCAACTGCATAACAATAAGCACTGCATAAGCAGGGGACAAAGTCCCGATGCACTGCATTAACATCATCCCAACAAATTCAAATTTACCTCTCTTGACAAACTTTTGTTTTTATGCTATAATAATTTCAGAACAAAATTTCGGAGAAATATTATGGATATACTTATTTTAGCTTTACTTATCATACTTATTATTTTATCAATAATTTCAATTATTCTGCGTGTGAATCCAAGAAATGATTTGCAATCTGTAGGTACGCTTATCGGTGACAATCAGAAAAGCATCGGCAAAATGCAGAATGAAAGACTTTCGGAAATCAATAAGGAAATGCGGCATATGAACGAAAATGTCTCAAAGCGGCTTGAGCAGATGCACCGTTCAATCGGCGAAATACATTCCCTGTCGGGCGATGTTGGTGATTTAAAAAAGATTTTGTCAAACGTCAAGACAAGAGGAATTTTAGGCGAAATGCAACTAAAGGCTATACTTACGGAAATTCTTGCTCCGTCTCAGTATGTTGAAAACTGCCGCCCCATTCCCCACAGCCGTAATGTGGTGGAGTTTGCAATAAAGCTGCCCGGTGCATCGGATGAGCCGGTATATCTGCCGATTGATTCAAAATTCCCCGGAACGCTTTATCATAATCTGTGTGACGCATATGAGAGCGGCGATGCGGACGATATCGACGATTGTGCAAAGGCACTGATGCAGCAGCTAAATAAGGAAGCGGCGGATATTCACAACAAATACATCGCACCGCCCTATACTACGGATTTTGCGATTATGTTTCTGCCGTTTGAAGGCTTGTACAGCGAGGCAGTGAGCCGAGGAATGTTGGAATTACTGCAACGTAAATACAATATAGCAATTGCAGGTCCGTCCACGATGGCGGTTATTCTGAATTCGCTTCTGCTCGGCTTCAACACCCTTGCAGTAGAGCAAAAAGCAGGCGAGGTCTGGAATATACTTGCCGGAGTAAAGGCAGAATTCGAGAAATTCGGCGATGTGTTACAAACAGCACACAAGCACGCTCAAATGCTCTGCAATGATTTGGAAAAATTAGAGGGCACACGCACTAATGCGATTATGAAAAAATTGAAGGATTTTGAATAAAAAAACGTGTTTCATCAAAATAAGCGAAGGCAATGCCTTCGCTTATTTAAGTTATAGCTCTGTTGTTACGGCAGAGCTCAGATATCTCATTTGTTCTGTATCATCCCATAAATATGCCTTTATTGTATCTGCATTTTTTACTTCTATTTCAATTTCTGTTTTATCTGCCGCTCTCTTCACAGGCACTGATTTGATATCAAGCAATTTCTTATCATTATAAATCGCTATAATCCATTTACTACCCGGGAATACGTCTGAAATCTCTGCACTGATTTTGTATTTTTCACTATCAATCGGTATTGCACTGAAATTACTTATTTGTGGCGTATAATTACAATTAATCTCGGCATTTAACAGGCAATCATTATTCTCACCTATTTCTATCATACTCCACTCCCGCTGAGTGCCGTTGTAATACACATTGCTTAATGAGGCACATTCAGCAAATGCTTCCTTCCCAACAGAAGTTATTGACGATGAAAATTTAATATCTGTCATTGATGAACAATATATAAAAGTGTAATCCTTGATTTGTGATACTTGTATCGGAAGCACTACTTCCTTCAGTTTATTACACATTGCAAAGGCATATGCTCCCAGATTAACTACACTGTCAGGAATTGTTACCGATGTCAACCTGTTGCAACTCGCAAAAGCATTATCTGCAATCGTTAAGGTTCCATCTTTTATTTCATATTCCTTTGCCAACTTTAGTTTATTTGCATTCAACAAATGATTATCTAAATACAGCACACCATCTGTCCAGTTGCTTGCATCCTCATAGTACATACTGCCCTTTAATATAGACTCTCCTATCTGCTCTATACCGTTCGGCAAATTAATGTCTTTAAGCTTCTTACAATTCGCAAAAGCCAGACCGCCTATTGATACAATGCTCTCAGGAAGTGTCAGAGTTTCAAGGCTCTCACACGAACAAAACGCATTATATCCAATTGAAACCAAACCATCAGGAATATTTATATCCACTAAATCCGTGCACCCTTTAAACGTTACCACATCTATTGTTTTAATATTTTTTGACAATCTTACTTTTTTTAAGCTTGTACAATTTTCAAAAAGTCCTTTACCTATTTCTGTCACAGAATCCGGAATTACAATTTCCAAAAGACCTGTACATTGCTCGAATACACGTTCTCCGATACCTTCTATTCCTTCTGACAAGGTTACATCTTTCAAAGATGAACAACCCGAAAACGCAAAATCCGATATTTTTTCCACTGTTCCCGGAACA
>JAZQHZ010000188.1:0-2793 GCA_045540855.1 Clostridia bacterium | reverse complement strand
ACCTGACCTGACCTGACCTGACCTGACCTGACCTGACCTGACCTGACCTGACCTGACCTGATAAATTATCGCTCCATTTTTTCATCCAGTCAACCCTTCTAGTGACAATTATAAAAAAATTATATCTTATTATTTGCATTTTTTCAATAAGATATTTCCCACTGGCAGCGTAAATTTACCCTTGGAAAAAATCAGATAAATTGCTTTTTATCTGCCTGCCATGTTCCTTGTCAACCCCGCAGCCGCCTTGCGGTGCGCAGGCGCAGGGTTGACAAGGAGTGGATTCTAATACGGCAAGTTTGTGTCAACAGCTTCCTCTATCACCCTTGCGGTATATCCGATGCATATCATATCAATACCTGCTTCGATAAAAAACAATCCCATCATTATTCCCGTAGTTAAAGCGGTTATCATAGGATGCGCAAATGAAATGCACCCAACAATGATTCCCAGCACACCCGCTATAACACCCCAGAACCAGCCTTGAATCATATCCCTTGCCAAAATGGCCATTATTATATTGCTGACTCCTCTTGCTATAAACCAAAACGCAATAAAATAAAGCAGGAAGCTGTCAAATATAAGAACACCGCCGGGGCGCGCTAAGGACACTCCTCCGACTATAACTGCAAGTATGCCCGTTATAAGATCAAGTATATGTCCCTTTGTCGTGATTGTTCTTATTATGCCGCTTATACCGAATACAATCAGCAAAAACGCTATATAATAGCCTGTTGACAGGAACGTGGCGATTGGTGTCACCGTACATGAAAATCCTCCGATAATGAGGAGCACTCCTAAAATAATACTCACAAACGACATCTGTTTCTCTCCTTTCTCTTTAACTCATTTTAACATTCCATTACGGATAAGCATCTCATAAATCTCCCTGTTGAAGGCACGCTCGGCATGGATCTTGTGTGAAGTATAAAACCGACGATGACTGCGGATGAGCCTTCAACCAGTCAACTATATCAAGACTTTCATACATGGGCTTTCCGTCAATAAACAGACAGGGAACCATTTCCTGTCCGCCCTCACGTATCAGGCGTTCTCTGTCTTCACTGCTCTTGTGAATATCATGATACTCAATATCTGTCCTTCCTTCCGCTTCTATTTCACGAAAAACCCTTTGACAATAAGGACAGCTGTCAAATTTGAATAATTCAAGCTTCATAGGAATACCTCTTTCATACTGCCGCTACTACTTCCACTTCACAAATCACTCCTTTGGGCAGAGACGAAACCTCTACACATGACCGTGCGGGCTTTTCTGTAAAATACCTGGCATATACCTCATTAAATGCCGCAAAATCGTTGATATCGGTAAGGAAACAAAGAGTCTTTACCGCATTCTCGGGCTTTGTACCGGCTGCTTCAAGTATGGCTTTTAGATTTTTCATAACCTGTTCTGCCTGCTCTTCTATAGTATCTCCCACAATTTCACCCGTCGCGGGATTAAGGGCGATCTGTCCTGATGTATAAACCATTCCGTTTATCTCAATAGCCTGAGAATAAGGTCCGACCGCTGCAGGCGCTTCATTAGTGTGAATCGTTTTCATAATTTCCTCCTTAAACTTAATAAAACACAAATGGATTCAGCCATTATAGCAAAAAACGGAGTAATTTACTACCCCTGTGATTTATCCGCCATTGTGTCTGCTGCCATGCAATAGCCGAACGGTGCAGCAAGAAAAATGTGCAACAGTAGAATATTCACTCTGCTTTCAGCCGCGCTATAGCGCTCTTTTTGCAGAAGCAAACTCCGTAAGAGATGACCCCTGCATAGCCGTCATCGAGTATGCCGTCTTCATAATGCCTTTCATCGATCTGCGTAAATGCCTCCTGTATGCCGTCCTCCATTTCATTAAACTTCTTTCTGATCTTTATTTCAAAAAGGTAGGCAGGATCTGTCGGGTTTTGAGGATAGAGAACTATGTCTGGACGGCCGTTTCCATGTTCACGGTTGGATTTCGGATCATAATCTGCCATCTCAAAAAGCAATGACAGAAAGAAGCCTTGATAAAAATCCTCTCTACTGTCAAAGGTACTGATTGATTTTTTTAGCAGCCCTGTCAAAAACCGCCCTATGGCTTCTCCGTTTTTATTCCGTATTCCCTTGTACAGCTCGCTCCTGTCGGTCTTCTTTTTTATACGGTCAAACCAGCTGCTGATCTGGTCTGCATATATGGTTTCTATCTCAATATTTGGAATACACATTTTCAAAAAAATTTTTCTACCATCAAACCGCTCCGAAACTTTTTTCATATACCCGGTAAAGAATAGAAAATTCCAAAGATTGTCTTCACTCTCATGAATGTCGTCATAAGTGATATCCTCGTGAATCTGTTTTTCTACGGTACCCCCGGATATAAGAATTTCAAGCTCTTTTTTCTGGTTCTCATCTGCCTGATATACCAAATCCCTTATTATTATGTTTGACGATGTATTTGCCCAATAAGCTTCCGGAAGCGCGTTGTGGCTTGCGACATGCTCACTTACATATTTTATCAGGCTCCAGGGATTATATATTTCCTTTTCTCCGAATAAATATCCATCGTACCAGTGCTGAACCTCCTCCAGCTTGTCGGAAAGTCCGTAATCCATCAGC
Source organism: Clostridia bacterium (assembly GCA_045540855.1). Lineage (GTDB taxonomy): Bacteria > Bacillota > Clostridia > UBA1381 > UBA1381 > UMGS1958. The sequence continues at coordinate 182 of JAZQHZ010000188.1, read as the reverse complement.
ATCTGCTCCGTTTCATCCTGTGTAAAACCAAAGGCCTCCGAGAAATTCTTCCCCCGTATTGAATTGATTTCCAGATGGTTTAAGCCGGTAAATATGCTTTCCTTGCTTATACGCAGGCAGCCGGTTATTACGGCAAACTCCAACGCGTCATTGGTCTTTAAGGCAAGTCGGATCGTAGCCAT
>JAZQHZ010000187.1:0-3859 GCA_045540855.1 Clostridia bacterium | reverse complement strand
CGCCGCAGGCGGTGGTGAGGTGTAGGATGCGAAGCATCCGTCGGATTTTCCACCTCATCCGGCACTTCGTGCCACCTTCCCCTCAAGGGGAAGGCAACGCCGCTAAACATTAATTTACCTGAACTCCCGTAATTTTGCTGCAATTTCCATCGGGTCACGTCCGTGCAGCTTTGCCATTTCACCTATGCTTTTACCTGTCAGAAGCTCACGCCTGAGCTTCGCCGTTTCCTCATCACTCCACTGCTTTGTAAGCTCGTATTCCTCTTCCTTTGCTCCGCCCATAAAGCTCTTCACCTCTGCAATAAACGCCGCACCGTAACGCTTTGCCTTTACCTCGCCCACTCCACTGACGGACAAAAGCGTTTTCATATCCACGGGCTTCACTCTGCACATATCCCGCAGGGTTGCATCGGAGAAAACCACAAATGCAGGCACGCCTGCCGCCTTCGCCTTTTCACTTCTCACCCGCTTCAGGGCTTCGAATAATCTCTCATCATCGGCACTTAGCACTGCTGTACTCTTCTTTATTATCGGACGGTGCTCATCCACACTTGTGAATCCGTCGAAATCGCCCCATACAACACTTCGTCTCTCCTGCTTTGTCTGCTTTGTCACTCTCTTTTCCACCTGATTTTCAGGGCAACAGCTTGAGCACTTGTCACATTCGCATTTACGTCTGTCACCAAAATAATCAAGAATAAACTGTCGCAGACACCTGTCCGTCGTTGAATAGAAGGTCATCTGACGTAGCCTTTCCTCATCACGCCTCTTTATTTCCTCACGCATTTCATCGGTAAGCATCTCATTTTCTTCGGGATTATCAATAAACCACTGAATTGTCCGCACGTCACGTTTGGAATAGAGCAGAATACATTCCGCCTCCTCACCGTCACGTCCGGCACGCCCCGCCTCCTGATAATAGCTTTCTATATCCTTGGGCATATTGTAATGCACCACAAACGATACATTCGATTTATCAATTCCCATACCGAAGGCATTCGTCGCAACCATTACGGTTTTGCGGTCATAAAGAAAATCCTCCTGATTCCTGATTTTCTCTTCATCCGGAAGTCCTGCGTGATAACGAGTCGCCTTGAAGCCCGTCATTTTAAGCTTTTCACACACCTCTTCCACATTTTTTCTGGAGGTGCAATACACAATACCGCTCTTCTTTGCATTGCGTTTTAAAATCCTGTATAATGCCTTGTCCTTATCCTTTGGATGTTCAACTCCGAAATACAGATTCTGCCTGTCAAAGCCGGTAGTTACCACCGTAGGATTTTCAAGCTGCAGTATCAGTGCGATGTCCTGTTTTACCTTGTCCGTTGCCGTTGCAGTGAATGCACCGATAACCGGACGGTATGAAAGACGGTCTATGAACTCTCTTATTTTAAGATAGCTTGGTCTGAAATCCTGTCCCCACTGTGATATGCAGTGTGCCTCATCGACCGTAAGCATTGCGATTTTTATGCTTTCAGCCAGTCGCATAAATCCGGCTGTTTCCAGACGCTCTGGCGCAACGTATATAATTTTATATGCACCGTTATATGCACGTGAAAGTGCAAGCGCGAACTGCCGTTCCGTAAGCGAGCTGTTAAGATACGCCGCCGGTATTCCCATCTGATTCAGGGCGTTCACCTGATCCTTCATCAGCGATATCAGCGGAGAAATTACAATTGTTACACCGTCCATAAGCAGTGCGGGCAGCTGATAGCAGATTGATTTTCCTGCACCGGTGGGCATAATTCCCATAACATCACGTCCGGAAAGCAGTGAATCAATGAGCGTTTCCTGCCCTTCACGAAACGATGAATGACCAAAATACGTTTTCAAAGCCTTTAATTTATTCATAAATTTGTTTCCTTAGCATAATTTCTATACCAATATCATACATTATTTTTGTGAAAATGTCAATTAGCACTTGCAAAATCGGACAGTTTATTGTATAATAAAGATGGGAGATTTCAACATCCATCGAAATTTCTCAGGTAACACACAAACCGTATTCCCAAAAGGATTAAAAAATGAAAAAAAGGATTATACCACCTGTTACGCTACTGCTCCTTCTGGTGCTCATAGCAGGTGCAATAGCATATTCAGGCAACAATTCTCACAGCCAGAATATCTTCCGTTCATTGGGTTATTCCTCGGAGCTTACGCATAACTGGTATACGGAAACCGACAAAGGATCACGAGCTATTAATGCGGCACGTCTTAATTATTATACTGACCCTGACACCAATAAGGTCAGTATTTATCATGCCTTGCCCACAATAACCGATATGCAGACACGTACACTTGCACTTCGGACCTCGTATATTTCCTTTGAGGTGTTCCTCAATGATGAGCTGTATTATTCATACGGCAAATACTCCTCAGATTCACCGCTTACAAATTCACCGGGCTGGGGCTGGCACTTCATTGATATACCCGCACAGGCTGCCGGAGGCATCATCCGCATTGATGCACAATCCCATTATTCGGATACTTCAGAAGGAATTACGGAATCATATTACGGCAAATCAGCAGTAATTCTTCGTGATATTATATTGAATAACATAGTTTCATTAGGACTATGCTCACTGTTGGTTTTTTTAGGTGCAGTATTTATGGTTCTGCATATGATATTTAATAAGCTGCTTAAAATTGATACAAATCTTTTATATGCAGGCCTATTTATTTCGATTACTTCAATATGGTCATTGCATCATACCTCAATACCTCTGCTTTTTGCAGAAAATGCTTCGTTATTGAATCTGTTTGAGAATATGTTGCTCCTGATTCTACCTATTGCAATTCAGATACATATTGAACGCACCTGTACGATAAAGCATAGAATACCGTTCACTTTATCCTACATAACTCTTGGCTTGAACTTTATAGTTCAGCTTATACTTTGTGCAATGGATGTATCAGACTTCAAGTCAATGCTCAATATCACTCATATTGTGATACTGTATTCTTTAATAGTGATGTTTGAAGTTATATACAACAACCGCCGCACACGCATAGAAAACGGCAAAAAGAATTTTTACGATTCTTTCCTTTACACAGGATATATGTTCCTGATTATAGGTGCTGTATGCGATTCAATGCGTGCTTATACGGCAACTGTTACCGATACTTCTTTCTGCACAAGACTTGCACTTATCGTATTTGCCGTTGCAGTCGGTATCAAGAGCCTTCGTGAAATATCAGACTATTCAAGACAGCACTATGTGTCCGAGATGATACATACCCTTGCATACAAGGATGCATTGACAAACCTCGGCAACCGTACGGCATTTACTGACACACTTGATGAAACCGAGCTTTCAAAGCGTCATTTTGAAACTCTGGCAGTATTCATATTTGATGTAAACTATCTCAAGCATGTAAATGACACTTACGGACATCAGCAGGGCGACAGACTGATAATTTCGTGTGCCGACTGTATAAATAAGATATTCTCTGCCGACTGTAAAATCTTCAGAATCGGCGGTGACGAATTTGCCGCTATCTACGCAGGCAATTTATCCTATGACACACTCCGTTCACGAATCAACAGCTTTAACGATGCAGTGAGCCTGTACAATGCAAATAATATCACTCCGTTCAGACTTCGTGTTGCAGTCGGTGTTGCGTTTATGAATTCGTCGCGAACTGAGACTATGGATGAGCTTTTCAAGAGAGCCGACAGAATTATGTACGAAAACAAGCGTGCAATGAAGGAAACGGATGACGTAGAATTATAAAAGGTAATACAGCAAAACGATTGAAAAATCGTTTTGCTGTATTTTTATTGTAGGGGATAAATTTGCGGTTTATCGTTCTGTCAATTCACAATTCACAATTCACGATTCACAATTATGCTGACGCT
>JAZQHZ010000186.1:0-15362 GCA_045540855.1 Clostridia bacterium | reverse complement strand
TATTTTTTTAACAAAGTTATTTTCTACTGTTGCTAAAGCGGATTTTTTATGTTATAATATAAGTGCTATGAATGTAAAATATGATAATAATAACGTAATATTAGAATCTGTCAAAGATTTTGATATTATACACATTTTTGACTGCGGGCAATGCTTCCGCTTTAACCGCATTTCAGATAATCGCTACATTGGTGTTGCCTTTAATAAGGTGCTTGATATTGAACAAAACGGCGATACGGTTATTCTCCATAACACCACTCTTTCGGATTATGAAAATATATGGTGTGATTTTCTGGATTTAAACCGTAGCTATTCCGATATCAAGGCAGAGCTTTCGCAAAATGACAGTATTATGGGCGAAGCGATAAAATGCGGTGAGGGAATTCGTATTCTTCGCCAGGATGCGTGGGAAACGATTGTTTCATTTATCATTTCGCAGACAAATAACATCCCTCGTATCAAGGGAATTATTGAGCGTCTGTGTGAAAGCTTTGGCGATAAAATCGAATATAATGGCAAAGCATACTATTCGTTCCCGTCAGCAAGAAAAATCAATTCGCTTTCACTTGAGGATTTATCTGTGATACGTGCAGGCTTCCGTGACAAATACATAATGGCAGCGGCACACGCTATTGTTTCGGGTGAGCTTTCGTTATCGGCACTTGATGAAATGACGACCGTTGATGCCAAGAAGAAGCTTATGAGCATCAAGGGAATTGGCAACAAGGTTTCGGACTGTATTCTGCTTTTCGGTCTTAACCGTGCAGACTCGTTCCCTGTTGACGTATGGATTAAGCGGATAATGGAATATTGCTATTTCAAGAGCGAGCAGCCAATCAAGGTTATATCTGATTTTGCCGACTCTAAATTTGGCGATTTAGGTGGCTTTGCACAGCAGTATCTCTTCTTTTATGCAAGAGAAAACAAAATAGGCATATGAATATTTTATTGAGGTTTTGGGAAAATAAATGATTACTAAGCACGAACGTCATATTTCATATATCTGCCCTGTATGCAATTCGGTTACTACAAGAGTTATTAATCCGTTTGTATTCTCCGGCAGAAAATCAATAAATATAAAATGCCCGAAAAAAGGCTGTGAAACGGCGTGTGTCAACATTCACGACCACAAGGGTGCATATATGCTTGAGGCCTTCTGCCCTATATGCTCGACCGTTCATTCAAACACAGTAGCAAAGGGACATTTCTGGAACAACCCGCTCACTTCCCTGACCTGTGAGGAATCGGGAATTGATATGATGTTTGTCGGTGAGCTTGATAAAATCAAGCGTGCCTGGGATGTTTTCGAGCATAAATGCAACGAGCTTGAAGAAGAGGAAATTGGCTTCTATGACGATTTCGAGCCGGACACCGACGATGACTTTCTTGCCGAAGCACTTTGCACTGCACTTGAGCTTCTGTCCTTACTCAGTGACATCAACGAGATACAGTGCCGTTGCGGCAGCCGCAAGGTCGGATATACGGTTATTGACAATAAAATAGGCTTTAAATGCTCGCATTGCAAGAGTATAGCAATAAAGGAGCCCTCCGAGGATTTATTACATAGCCTCGCAGAAAGTGCTCCATACATTTTTAACAGTTAATTAAGCGGTTTACGCTTTTATTTTAAGGAGGAAATAAATATGTTAGTTTCAGCTACAGAAATGCTTAAAAAGGCAGTTGAAGGAAAATATGCAGTTGGTCAGTTCAATATCAACAACCTTGAGTGGACAAGATCAATCCTTTTAACAGCTCAGGAATGTAATTCACCGGTAATCCTCGGTGTGTCAGAGGGTGCAGGTAAGTACATGACAGGCTACAAGACAGTTGCGGCTATGGTTAAGGCAATGATTGAGGAATTAAACATCACTGTTCCGGTTGCACTTCACCTTGACCACGGCTCATACGAGGGCTGCTACAAGTGTATCAAGGCAGGCTTCTCATCAATTATGTTCGACGGTTCACACTTCGATATCGACGAGAACATCACAAAGACTTCAGAGTTAGTTAAGATTGCTCACGCTATGGGTATGTCAATCGAGGCTGAGGTTGGTTCAATCGGCGGCGAAGAGGACGGCGTAGTTGGTACAGGCGAAATCGCTGATCCGGACGAATGTAAGAAAATTGCTGATTTAGGTGTAGACTTCTTAGCTGCAGGTATCGGTAATATCCACGGCAAGTACCCGGCGAACTGGGCAGGTCTTGATTTTGACGCACTCGCTAAGACAAAGGCTCTTATCGGCGATTTACCGTTAGTTCTTCACGGCGGTACAGGTATTCCGGAGGATATGATTAAGAAGGCAATCTCATTAGGCGTTGCAAAGATTAACGTTAATACAGAGTGCCAGCTCTATTTCCAGGAGGCTACAAGAAAGTACATTGAAGCCGGCAAGGATTTAGAGGGCAAGGGCTTTGACCCGAGAAAGCTTTTAGCACCGGGTGCAGAGGCTATCAAGGTAATTGTTAAGGAAAAGATGGAGCTCTTCGGCTCAGTAAACAAGGCGTAAATATTATATATGGAGCCGGAACCGCACCGGTTTCGGCTCCGCATTCTACTTAGGGAGAGAAAAATGAAAAAATTTGCTGTTTTAGCATTTTCACTGCTTATGCTCTTCGGATTAAGTGCACAGGCAGCTGCATATAATAACAGTGCATATATGGGAAAGTGGGTTTCAAAATCCAACACCGAATCAAACAGCACTGAGTTATACATAAACTACTGCGACGCAGAAACTATACAGGTGGATTTCAAGCAGGTCACCGATGGTGTGGAATTATTCGATTTCAAGGAATACGCCGCAAAGGTCAGCGACAATGCCGCCTATATTGAATTTGAATACACGGATGAATACGGAACAACCAAGCCGGGATATATAAAAATGTGCTGGTTCGTAGATAACATCTGGGTAAGTGCATACAGTAACGACGATATAAAATTCTACGATAATGCAATGTACCCGACAGTTGATAATTTCAATCCTTATGTGTCACCGTACTCATACAACGTTTCAATTGACTTAAACGGAAAATCACAGGACTTTGAGCAAAAGCCCTTTATCATAAACGGAACGACCTATGTTCCCTTACGCGGAATTTTAGATGCGATGAACTTAAACGTGTACTGGGACGATTACACAACCGACACTACACACACACAGCTCATCACAACTGCACGTAACGACACGATAATTCAGTTTGAAAGAAATGACAACGGCAGAGGCTATGCACCGTGGACACTTACGAAGTGGACAAGTGCAACGGTAAGCACAGCAAACCGTGATAAGAGCGAGATTGATATTTCGCAGAAGCAGCCGATTATCCTTGACGGCTCAACATATATTCCGCTGAGAATGATTTCCGAGGAATACGGTGCCCTGGTTGACTGGGACGGTGAAACAAGCACTGTTTTGATCACCGGCTCAATCGCAAGTGATACAAAGAAGAATGCTTCGGAAATTGATGCAATACAGAGCTTTACGCTCAGCAAGGCATCAGAAATCGCCAACGGCTATGCAGGAATGAGCGTTTCAGATTTCAGACCGTATTATACGTATAAGTCAAAGTATTTTGTATTCACACAGGAAAATGAGGAATACAGAATACATTACAACGGAGAATTAAACTAAAGAGCCGCTGCGGTTATCCGCAGCAGCTCTTTTTTTGTTTTTTGATATGATATAAATTATTGTTTATGTGCGTTTGTAGGGGCGTTAGCGGCAACACAGTTGTCTGCATTTTCCGTGTTCGCCCGGGATAATCACCGATATTGGGTAAACGGGCGAACACAGTTCGCCCCTACACCTATCATTCAAATTTGGTAATCCGCTAAACAATAATTACGCATTACGCATTGCGAATTACGAATTGAATTAATGTTTATCGCAAAGCCGATAAACATTAATTCATCTTCCCAGCACCGCACCCAAGAATGATGCAAAAACTATTCCTGCAAGTATGCTTATAAATCGGCTGTTTGTACTGATTGCACCGTTTGTTGCAATTGAAATAACCAACAGTGCAAGAATCAGAAATAACGCAACTGTCATCGCTGTGGGCAGTGCCTTTGTCCCTGATTTACGCACTGCAAAAAATGCTCCCGCGAATACCGACAGTGCCATTGCTATGTACACAAGTATCATGGCAAGTCCCTCACCCAAAGACGTGAAATATTCCGCCGCTGAGATAATAAGCATAAAAACTGCTGACATAATTACCGAAATCAGCACTCCCGATAAAATCCATTTGAACCTCATAAAAATAACCTCCTGAATATACTTAATACAGTATATTCAGGAGGTTGTCTCATTATTACTTATACAGTTTCTTTCTTTTCAACGCTCTTGATGCTGTCACGTTCCATCTTGATGAATGACTTCTCTGCCGGTGTGCCAACGTTGCCTGACTCGATGATTACATACTCGTCCTTAATCTTTGAAATCTTACCGCAGATTCCGCCGATTGTTACAACCTTATCGCCTACCTTTAAAGCGTCGATCATAGCCTTCTGCTCCTTATCACGCTTCTTCTGCGGTCTGATCATCATAAAGTAAAGTAATACAATTACGATAACCATCGGAAGAAATGCCTGAAGCATAGCACCTGCAGTAGATGGTTGCGGCATATCTGTTGCAACCTGTGCAGTACCTTCAGCTGCATATGCAACTGTTGTTAATAAATTTAAAATGTTCATTTTATTTTCTCCTTATCTATAAAATCTTAACACTACAATTATACCATAGCTTCTATAAATTGTCAACTGAAAAAGCCATTGTTTACAGCAATGTCATATTATAAACGAATATCCGGCAAAGCCTTCAACATTCTTTAATATAAGCTCACCGTCCGAAAGCTTAGCATCAAGTGCTTTATGCGAATAGCTTGCTCTGATTTCACTTCCCTTGGGAAGCTTCACACGAATTTCTTCGGGCATATCTCCACCAAAGGTATGCACCGTCACAAGCACTCCGCTCTTGTTCTCACGTACCAATGCCTGATAGCCTCTCGGATGACGGTCACTTCCTGTGGTATTGCGATAAAGCCTTGATTTGCCGTTTTTGATATACGGTGCCGCCTCCTTATAGAACGCAATTCCGTTATCAATCGTTGCCCACTGCTCATCATTCAAATCCGTCACATCACCCGACAGACATAATCTTCCGAGCACTCCTGCGTTAATCGAATACGCAATCCGCTTAATGTCATCATTCTTTCTGATTACACTCCATATCTGGCTCTGCCTGGGTAGAATTGCGCGGTGCAGATTTGCCGCAATAATCGGAATTTCCACGCACTCGTGTGCATCGGAGAAGGATGCCATTGACGAAAGCCCCATAAAGACAGGCTCTAAGCGGTTACCGCCTGAAGCACAGTTTTCAATTACTACATCCTTGACATTTTCCCTGATTTTCTTAAAGAACTCAACCGTACCTTCCATATTAGAGCGAAGTCCCTCGCCTAACGAATCCTCGTTATCACAGCCTATTCCTATTGTTTCGTTATAGTCAACCTTGATATATTCAAAGCCGTTATCATTCATAAAATCAATAACACGCTCGTTGAGATAGCACTTAACCCACTCGTCATTCATATCCCAGAAACGGCGGTTCTGCGTTGTAAGCGGCAAGCCGTCACGATGCAGCATATGCTCTGTATCGTTAAATATTTTGCACTTAGGACCGATATTCTCAAATTCAAACCATATTCCGGCTTTCATTCCGCTTTCATTTATCGCCCTGACCGTTGCATCAATTCCCTGCGGGAACAGCTTATCCGAGGGAAGATATTCACCCATACTCACGCTCCAGTGAACTCCGTCCTCTCTGAACCAGCCGCAGTCAACCACGAAATAATCTATTCCCTTACCCTTGATTGCATCAAGAATGCCCAGAATATTTTCGTGTGACGGGTCGCCCCAGGTGGTGCAATACTCGTTAAATATTATCGGCAGGCTTTCCTCGCTTTCAGGAATATCAAGATTTTTAACCTGTGCTGAGGTGAGCCTATGCGAAATATCATCAATGTCACCCTTGCATACGCTTATCGTTGCATCAAGCGATTTAAAGCTATCGCCCTTTTTAACAGTCTTTATCCAGTGCCCGAACTCTCTGTCTGCAAGTCCGCCACTTAAAATTACGCCGTCATCGCCCTTGCCGATTTCCATCTGCCACGATGCAGGGCTTCCCATCTGAACGCCCCAAATAACGTTGTTTGCCGTATCTTCAAGTGCCATAAACGGGAAATAGTTCTTAACAGGCATTGAGCCCACCTGACCGAAACGTACATTGTTATCGTTCCAATAGCACCAGCAATCCTCAAGCTGTAAATCCTCCAATTTTTCGCTGACAAGCCTTGCTTCCATACTCCAGCGGCTTCTCAGGCGGTGAAGCACAAGCGTTTCCTCACCTGCACCCAACGAATACGGAGAAAGATTAGACAGTGTAAACGATGCTAACATTTCGCACTTGACATCATTCTCTGTATTATTTATAAGCTCATTTCCGATTGTTACGTACTCGTCACCCTCGCAATATGAAACGATGTTCACCATTTCAAGTCCGCTTTCGGACTTGAAATATGTTTTGATTTCTCCATTATTGCAAGTCTGATTTACGTATTTAAGAGAACGTGTGGTATCCGATTCACGCATCGACTCGCCGCCGAAATACTGTCCCGGATAGTTGTCGCCAATCACCTTCGCCTGCGCAAGCGAAATCACCTTGATTCTTCTTGTTTTATCGTGCTCCAGATCAAACGGCATATCCGAGGGAACTATCGTCATTCCGCAACAGCCGTTATCCGTATCAAGCAGATAGACTACTGTCATATCACCCAAGGTATATTGATTCAGTATTTTTTTCATAGCTTAGTCCTCAAATACTGCCCTTGCAAAATCCATCGGCTCAAATTCCTGTAAATCGTCAATACCCTCGCCTACACCTACGAACTTGACCGGAAGCGACTGCTCCTTTGAAATTGCAATAATTATTCCACCCTTTGCAGTACCGTCAAGCTTGGTTAAAACGATACCCGTAATATCTGCCGCCTCTTTAAAGAGCTGTGCCTGGCTTACTGCATTCTGACCGGTTGTGGCATCAAGCACGAGAAGTGTTTCCCTTGATGCACCCGGTAGCTCACGGTTTATAACTCTGCTTATCTTTTCAAGCTCTGCCATTAAGTTTTTCTTGTTGTGAAGTCTTCCGGCAGTGTCGCAGATTAAGATATCCGCACCTCTTGCCTTCGCCGCCGCACATGCATCAAACACTACCGCCGCCGGGTCACTGTTTTCCTGATGCTTTATAATATCACAGCCACTTCTCTGTGCCCAGATATCAAGCTGGTCAATTGCCGCCGCACGGAAGGTGTCTGCCGCCGCAAGAAGCACTTTCTTACCCTGATTCTTGTAATGCGTAGCCAATTTACCTATGCTTGTGGTCTTACCAACACCATTTACACCAATTACAAGAATGACTGACGGAGTGGTTTCAAGGTGCATTGAAGTGTCCTGCTCATTTAAGATGTCGGCAATTACACACTGCAGCTCCTTCTTAACCTCGTTGCCGTCATTTATATGCTTTAATTTTACCCTTTCACGAAGCTCCTCGATTATGAAAGTCGAGGTTTCAACTCCCAGGTCCGCCATAATCAAAGCTTCTTCAAGGCTTTCAAACAATTCCTCATCTACCTTTACAAATACGGAAAACACCTGATTTACCTGTCCCGTAATTGCTTCCGAGGTTTTTTTCAAGCCCTGTTTTAGTCTGTCAAAAAATCCCATTTAGATTTTCTCCCTTTATTCGTCCATTTTAATTTTCACCGGCGATATCTCTCTTAATTTATGTGCCAGTTCCTGCAAATTCTCGTTGCAAGTCTTATAGTCGCTTCCCTTATAAAAGCTTTCATAACTTTTACCGTCTATTTCAGCATAGATTCTCACGCCACCATCATTAATATGTGATATGGAGTAGGTTTTCGGATCATTTTTGATATTATTCATTGAATTTTCTATCTCTTCTATTTCCGATTCAGATAATTTCTTTGTTTTTTTCTTCAAATCATTATCCGAAAGCAACTTAATAAGACTCCCTTTTTCATCGTAATATGCAACAGCAGGTCCAACCATCGTTAGCATATCTCCATTTTCATATACCTCCATATATGCATCTTCAGGAATACCCAAACCGCATAACAGAAGCTTCGCTATCGGCGTACCTTCGATTTCTGTCGAACCACATCCGCACAACATGAACAAAGCCAACATTACAGTAATAATATTTCTTACTCTTTTCATTTAGCTCACCATCTCATCCTCAACGTCGTCAATATTAAGCGATAACAGCTTTGTTACGCCCTTTTCCTGCATAGTTACACCGTAGAGAATATTTGCCGCCTCCATTGTACCTCTTCTGTGAGTGATTACAATGAACTGCATCTGCTCTGTATAGTTCTTTAAATACGTCGCAAAGCGCGATACGTTAACATCGTCAAGTGCCGCATCAATCTCGTCCAAGATACAGAACGGCGTCGGCTTTACCTTTAAAATGGCAAACAGCAGTGCAATCGCAATAAATGACTTCTCACCACCCGAATAGAGGTTGATGTTCTGCAAGCCCTTACCCGGTAATTGTACCTCGATTTCGATACCACTCTCTAAGAGATTATCCGGGTCTGTTAAGGATAATTTACCCTTTCCGCCGCCGAATAATTCAGTAAACACCTGTGAGAAGCTTTCGCTTATTACATTGAACTGGCTCTCGAAATGCTCCTCCATAAGGTCTGACATTGAGTCGATGATTTCTTCAAGGTTTTTCTTGGATTTTTCAAGGTCGCTCTTCTGAGTGCTCATAAACTCAAAACGTTCCTTCTTCTCCTTGTATTCCTCAATCGCCTCCATATTGACGTTACCCAAAGCCTTAATCTGAGATTTCAGCTCGCCGCTACGCTTGAATGCCGCCTTTTCATCCTCAAACTCCTTACGGATTTCCGATGCAGTTGAATATGTAAGCTCATATTCATCCCAAAGTCGGTTTATCGTGTTTTCACGCTCCATTGCAAGCTTTGTTCTGCGTGCCTCAACTCTTGAAAGCTCCTGACCGAGATTCATCAACGTATCAGTTAAATCCTTGTTTGCATCCTGAATATTCTTCAGGCTGTCAACAATATTTGCCTTCTGCTCATCAATCGCTGCTATGCTTTCCTTTAACTGTGCGGTTAATGCAGTGATTTCCTCGTGAAGCTTCTTCTTTTCCTCAATCGCTTTGCTAAGCTCATCGCAACGCTCTGAAAGTGCCTTTGTATCAGCTTCCTTGGCACTGATTTCGGCAACTGATGCTTCGATTTCTTCCTGAGCCGTCTTTATCTGCTCATTCAATAAGTCAACGTCCTTCTGGAGTGCCGCCAGCTTCATGGTTTCGTCCATAATGCTCTTTGACTGCTCCTCACGGATTGCCGTTATCTCTTCATACTCTGCATTCTTTGCTTCAATCGTCGCTAAAAGCTCCTTTTCCTTCGCCTCGTGATTACGTATCTCAGTTAATACCATTGCGGTATCATCCGAAGTGTCCTTCAAGAGCTTTTCCGTCTTTTCAAGCTCACTTCTGTAATTATCACCCGCACCGCCGTTTTCAAGCGTTGAGCTTAAGTGACGGCAGGTATTTTCCAGTCTTAAAATTTCGTCCTCATATTCACGGACAATCGGCTCATAGGTCGACAGCTGCTGATTTATTGTATTAAGCTGTGATGAAAGCGTGTCACGCTCGTCCTTTAAATTACGCAACTTATTAGTCAGGGCACTTATCTCGCTTGTAAGCTCACGAATCTCCGCCGCTCTTGACATCAGACCGCTCTGCTTGTTCACACTACCGCCCGACATTGAGCCTCCGGCATTTAATATATCGCCCTCAGTTGTCACAACCTTGAACTTATAGCCAAAGCTTCTGCTCATTGCGATTGCATTGTCGATATTATCAACCACAACCACTCTGCCAAGCAAGCTCTTTATAACTCCGTCATAACGCTTATCATAGGTCACAAGCTCGCTCGCAATTCCGATATAGCCCTCGTGTGACTTTATCTTATTCACATCGTCAAGCATTCTGCCCTTGACCGCCGATACCGGCAGGAAGGTTGCACGACCGCCGTTTGTGCGGCGTAAGAATTCAATCGCCGCCTTTGCGTCGTCCTCGCTTTCAACTATGATATTCTGCATAGCACCGCCAAGTGCATTTTCGATTGCAACCACGTATTCACGCTTAACCTCTAAAAGTCCTGACACTGTTCCGTAAATTGCGTGACGTTTTAAAGAATCCTCCTTTAAAACCGACTTAACACTTCGTGCATAGCCTGCGTAGTCGTTTTCCATACCCTCAAGCATTTTCCGCTTTGATACCTTTGTATCAAAGTCTACCTGAACTGAATTAAGCTCGCCCGAAAGTCTGTACATATCGCTCGAAACCTTCTCGGCATTTGCCTTCTGCGTGTCAACGGTTTTCTGTAATTTAGAAAGCTTTTCACGCTTTTCAGTAATGAGCCTTGTATCCTCTTCGATTTCTTTTCTTGTGTTTTCAATGCCCTCGTTAAAGCTTCTTAATTCTGTTTCCAGTGCATCACGACGTTCTAAATAGCTTGCCCGCAAGCTTTCCACACCGTTTAGCTTTTCACGGCTTGATGCCGCCGACGCACTACTCTCCGACGCCTGATTTCTGAGGCTTTCAATCTCTTCATACAATGCCGAGAGCTTGTCAGTTGTTTCCTGATTCTGTGCGTTCATTTCATCAAAGCCCGTCATTATGGTGTTTGCCTCGACAGTCTTTGATGCGATTTCTGAATTGTATTGTGAAATCTGTGTTTCTCTTGCAATGTTACGTTCACGGTGCGAAGTAATTTCGCCCTCAATTCGCTTTATCATTGCATTGTTGTTCTTTATATCATTCTCGGCAATTGAAATATCCTTTACAACCGCCGCACCGTTATTCTCGTTTTCGATTAAACGGTTATGGATTTCAGTCTTTTCGGCGTCCTTTTCCTTCTGCTTCTCGTAAAGTCTTGTACTTCTGCGTTCTGCATCGGTTTCCTTTGACTTCAAGGCTTCAATTTCCTCGTTTACGTTGTTATAAAGCTCGTCCGCCGCCTTTGTATCCTCTGTATTTTTGTCAAGCGTTACGAGGCTTAAGCTTACGTCAAGCTCACGGTACTCTGTATACAAATCAAGGTACTTTCTCGCCTTTTCACTCTGTCTCTGTAACGGTGCAAGCTGTGATTCAAGCTCAAATACAATATCATTTATACGTACGAGATTTTCCTCCGTATGCGAAAGCTTTCTTGCCGCCTCTTCCTTCTTGTACTTGTACTTTGATACACCTGCAGCCTCTTCAAACAGGCTTCGTCTGTCCTCTGCCTTTGTTGACAAAATCTGTGCAACACTGCCCTGACCGATGATTGAATATCCGTCACGGCCAAGACCTGTATCCATAAACAGCTCATGAATGTCCTTCAAACGGCAGTTTGCACGGTTTATCTGATACACACTTTCGCCGCTTCTGAAGAGTCGTCTTGTTACGATTACCTCGTCAAAATCTATATTAAAAATATGAGTGCTGTTATCAAGCACCAGACTTACCTCTGCAAAATTGACCGGCTTTCTTGTTTCGGTTCCAGCAAAAATTACGTCCTGCATATTTGAACCTCTTAGTGACTTCGCACTCATTTCACCGATTACCCAGCGAATTGCGTCCGAGATATTACTCTTACCGCTGCCGTTAGGACCTACAACGGCGGTTGCACCGTTTACGAAGTCTAAAACCGTCTTATCTGCAAAGGATTTAAAGCCCTGCAGCTCCAGTCTTTTCAGAAACATACAAAGCTCACCTCTCTTTTCTCCAAATTCTTATCTGCGGCAATTTTTATTACCGTATTCTTTTCACGCTTTATTGCTTCAATATTTCTTTTTCTGTTTCCCACTGCCTTTGAAATTTCGCCCGGATTTACAAGCACCTTAACATTTGCATTTTCAGGCAATTTCTCACGCATTATATCAAGATAAATACTGCTTTCGACCAGCTCACCGAATGAGCTATGCACAGGTCCTGCTACAACGGAGCCGTTCTCGCATATTTCATCCGTACTCTGCAGACCTAAGCGTATTACTCTTATGTTTTCCTTTTCAAACATAAGCAACAGCTTTTTCGCAAGGTCTACCGCCTCGTCAAGTGTCTGCGGCACGTATTCGCCCTTGTGATACATCTTTTCCATAAACGTATCCTTGATTGTGAGTGTGGGATAAATTCTCACAAGCGAGGGACGAAGCTTTATAATTTCCTGTGCCGTATATATGCTCTTTTGCGGCGTATCGCCCGGAAGCCCCGTCATCATCTGCAAGCCCAATGTGAACGGGTATTTTTTTATCATCGCAACCGCTTCACGCACCTGCTGAGCATTATGCCCTCTTGATGCCGCCCTTAACACCTCGTCATCCATTGACTGCACACCCAGCTCAATCGTGGTTACGTGATGCTTTTTTAAGTTCTCTAAAATTTCATAGCTGATATAATCAGGGCGTGTTGATAAGCGTATTCCGCTTATTCTGCCATCTTTTATATACGGCTGTACCGCATCCATCAGAGCATTTTGCTCACTCATAGGAATACCCGTGAAGCTGCCGCCAAAAAATGCCACCTCAATCCTTGCATTTTCCTTCGGAAGTGTCTGTAAGTATTCCTCAATTTTTGCAATTACGTCCTCGGCCTTTACGTCTGTTCCTACGCCTGTTATACGCCTTTGATTGCAGAACACGCAATCAAACGGACAGCCGCGGTGCGGTACGAATATGGGTATGTTATATATCCTCATCATCCCAGTCTTGCCAGTGCCGCCTTCGCAGCCTGCTGCTCTGCATCCTTCTTACTTCTGCCGCTTCCCGATGCTGTCACAACGCCGTCAATCATAACATTTACCTCAAATATCTTGTTATGATCCTCGCCGCTTTCGCCGATTGTTGCATAGGTCACCTTTCCGGTGTGTCCTTTTTGCACCTTTTCCTGCAGGGTTGTCTTGTAATCCTTGAGCTTCTTGCCTGCAAGCACTGCGTCAATCTGATCCATCATCAGATTTAAAACCCATTTTCTTGCCGCTTCAATTCCGCCGTCAAGATAAATTGATGCTATAACTGCCTCAAAGGCATCCGAAATAATTGACGGTCTTTCACGTCCGCCCGTCATTTCCTCGCCCTTGCCAAGAAGAATATATCGGTTAAGGTTGATTTTTTCCGACACCTCAGCCAGTGACTGCTCGCAGACAATCGCCGCACGGAATTTTGATAAATCGCCCTCTGTACGGTTGTTCATACGGTTAAAAATATGGTCACTTATGATGATACTCAACACTGAGTCACCTAAAAACTCAAGCCTCTCATTATCTGCACTGTTATGCTCGTTTGCATATGAACGGTGCGTCAGTGCGTGACGTAAAAGCTCTATATTCTTGTAGTTGTAGCCTATTGCTTTCCTTGCTTCTTCCATAAAAATCTCCATTTCTGATGTACGCTTTTATTAAAAATAGGCTCCCATCGCTAATAAAAGCATACATTCCAATAAACAATTACAGAGGGTGCCGCATTTACGGCATCCTCTGGATGTATATGTTTTCCCTTAATCTGTGTACTTCTTGAATACCACTGTTGCGTTATGTCCGCCAAAGCCAAGTGAGTTTGACATTGCGTAATTAACCTCAACGTTTCTTCCCTCGTTAGGAACGATATCAAGGTCACACTCCGGATCCGGATTTACGTAGTTAATTGTAGCCGGAACGTAGTTGTCCTCGATAGCCTTTGCACAGACAATCGCCTCAACTGCACCTGCGGCACCAAGCATATGACCTGTCATTGACTTTGTTGATGATACCATAACCTTTGTATCGTCGCCGAATACCTTCTTGATTGCGGCTGTCTCGAATGCATCATTATATTTTGTTGATGTACCGTGTGCATTGATGTATGTGATATCCGCCGGTGTTGCGCCTGCATCCTTGATGGCATTTTCCATTGCCTTTGCACCGCCTTCACCACCCGGAATCGGGCTTGTGATGTGATATGCATCATCAGTTGCACCGTAGCCTACCATCTCACAGATGATATGTGCACCTCTTGCCTTTGCGTGCTCTAATTCCTCAAGTACTAAGAATGCCGCACCCTCACTTAATACGAAGCCATCACGCTCTGCATCAAACGGACGTGATGCAGTTTTCGGATCGTCATTTCTTGTTGACATAGCCTTCATTGAACAGAAGCCTGCAAATGCTACCGGGCTAACCGTAGCCTCGCAACCGCCTGCAAGAATTATATCACTGTCACCATACTTAACGTGTCTGAAGGCCTCGCCTAACGCATTCGTACTTGATGCACACGCTGTCATTACGTTTTCATTAACGCCTCTTGCATTGAAACGGATTGCAATATATGAAGCAGCGATATTACCAATCATCATCGGGATAAAGAACGGACTTACTCTGCCCGGACCTCTGTCCAATAAATTCGAATGCTGCTCCTCAAAGGTATTGATACCGCCGATACCTGAGCCTGTGATTACACCGACTCTCCACGGATCTTCCTTCTCCATATCAATGCCTGCGTTGTGGAATGCCTCGTCAGCCGCCGCTAAAGCATACTGAGTGAACAAATCCATCTTTCTTGCTTCCTTCTTATCAACGTACTTTGTGATGTCGAAATCCTTTACCTCACCGGCAATCTGTGTTTTGAAGCCTTCTACGTCAAAATGAGTTACCTTATCAATTCCGCAAACTCCTGCCTTGATATTGCTCCAGAATGTTGCGGCATCGTTACCTATCGGTGTAACTGCACCGATACCTGTTACAACAACTCTTTTCATTGTTTTTGCCTCCAATGTTTTTTTGTATTTATATATATCAACTGAATTTCTCAGATTTTTTCTTTATAAACAGCCCCATTGTTATATGAGGCTGTTAAAGGCGTTTTGCTTACGCATTCTCCTTGATATAGTTAACCGCATCACCTACAGTGCTGATCTTCTCTGCCTGATCATCCGGAATCTCGATATCAAACTCTGTCTCGAATCCCATGATGAGCTCAACGATATCTAATGAATCTGCACCTAAGTCATCTACGAAAGATGCCTCTAAAGTAACAGCGCTTTCATCTGCACCTAACTGGTCAACGATTACTGACTTTACTCTCTCGAACTCGTTCATTATGCTGCACCTCCTTTCACTGTAAGTCTTTCTATATATTAAATGCTAATATATCAATGTAACCATTATACTACATTACAAGTCCGCCGTCAACATTTATTACCTAACCCGTCACATAATTTGACATATCCGATGCTAAAAATGCC
>JAZQHZ010000185.1:0-3084 GCA_045540855.1 Clostridia bacterium | reverse complement strand
GAAAACAAGAAGCGGTATAAATCTTTTGGATAATACTAAAATCAAAACTAACGGTTCGTATGGCGATTTAGTTGCTGTTAGCGGCAATAAAGCGATATATACCACTTCATCTCAGTGCTACGGACTGATATTGTTTCAGGGTGTGTTAAAGCCGGACACTGACTATACCATTACTTTTGATATGAGCTTTACGGGAAGGTTTACCGGCTCGTACGGAATCAGATTATATATGGGAGGTAGCTACGGAGCTTGCCAGAATAATATTACAACATATACCTTCCGTACCGATGCGAGCGGTGATACGAGAATACTGTACTATGTAGGTGCGCCTTATAATGTTGCTGGGGATACCTTGACGGTAGAAAATCTAATGCTTTTAGAAGGTGCATATACAGAAGAAAATATGCCTTTGTACGAGGAGTACGGACTGATGCCGTCTCCGGAGTTTCCGTCGGAAATACATACAGTCGGGGACGAAAACGGGGCTGTGTTTAATGTGAATGATGCTTTGTTTTCTGTTGAAGGATTATCTATGCTGAAAAGCTTTGATGATGTGTCGGATGTGGCTGAGTATGAGCTTCAGGAAGTGCATCGCAGAGTAGAAAGACTTTTTCTGACATATGATATGGATTGGCAGGAAGCTGACGGAGTGATTTATTGCGAGCTGGAGCCTGAGAAGTTTGTCGACACCGAAGGTATGGAAAAAATGCCTTTGCCGACCAACTATTCACCGCGAAGAGAAGGCTGGTTTGGTGTGCTTGATAAAGACGGTACTAAAATAGGCTTTGATATTTCGTCGGGGAACTGGCCGTTTTCAAATGCAGAGGATCTCGTCAAGTGGCTGAGTAACCATAAAATATATACTCAGTATCCGCTTAAGACGGCTTTTTATGAAAAAGCGGAGCTTCCTGCATTTGATATGATAGGAGAAAAACTTAGAGTAAGCTCGGAATCTGATGTGCCGGCATTGCTGGAGCTGACATACTATCAGGATATAAACAAAAAGCTTTTTGAACTGGAAAGTGCTCTTGGTATAAAATAACAATTGAATATGAGCCGATAAATTATTTCAATTTATCGGCTTTTTTGCACGTAAATTTATGAAAAAGCATTGACGTATCGGTAAATTAGAGATATAATGTTTGTATATATTGCATAATAGGATTTCTATGGTCCTTTGCAGAAAATAACGTAAATTTTTTGTGGAATGATATAGAAAATTACAAATGGAGATGTGTGGGTAATGAATAGAAGAGAGATACCGTTTTCTCCGCCTGATATTTCGGAAAAAGAAATAGAAAAGGTGGCAGAAGTGCTTAAAAGCGGATGGATAACTACCGGTCCGCAGACTAAGCTTTTTGAAAAGAAAATTGCAGAATACTGCCATAATTCATCAGGGAAAGCAGTATGTCTTAATTCGGCAACGGCGTGTATGGAATTGATATTGCGATTACTTGGTGTCGGAGCGGGTGATGAGGTTATAACCTCGGCATATACATATACCGCCTCAGCAAGTGTAATCGACCACGTTGGTGCAACAATAGTGCTGGTAGATACCGAAAAGGACAGTTACCAGATGGACTATGATAAGCTTGCAGCTGCAATAACAGAGAAAACCAAAGCGATTATACCTGTTGATATAGCGGGTGTAATGTGCGATTATGACAGAATATTTGAGATAGTAAATGCTAAAAAGAATCTGTTTAAGCCCGCTAACAAATATCAGGAAGCGATTGGCAGAGTAGCTGTTATTGCTGACTCGGCACACGGATTCGGCTCGGTGTATAAGGGCAGAAAAAGCGGCGAAGTAGCCGACTTTACAAGCTTTTCCTTCCATGCGGTTAAAAATTTGACTACTGCAGAGGGCGGAGGCTTAACATGGAACACTTTGGACGGAATATCAGATGACGAAATTTACCGTGAGTTTATGCTTCTTTCCCTTCACGGTCAGTCAAAGGACGCACTTGCAAAAACAAAGCTTGGTGCGTGGGAATATGATATTGTTTCTACTGCCTATAAGTGCAATATGACTGATATTATGGCAGCTATTGGCTTGGTGCAGCTTGAAAGATATGATGAAATGCTTAAAAAGAGAAGGTATTTTATCGAAATGTATGACAAGGGCCTTGCAGGAACAGGAATTGAAGCTCTTGTTCATTATACCGACGAAAGCTCTTCGAGCGGGCATTTATATCTGTCAAGGCTTATCGGCAAGGACAGTGCTTGCAGAAACGATTTTATTACAAGGCTTGCCGAAAGCGGAATTGCCTGTAATGTGCATTATAAACCGTTGCCTATGCACACGGCATACAAAAAGCTTGGATTTGATATAAACGATTATCCAAACGCATATGCTCAGTTTGAAAACGAGGTTTCACTACCGCTTAATACAAAAATGAGCGCAGATGATGTGGAGTATGTTATAAGCGTCATAAATGACGAAATGAGGAGAATGAAATGATTTTAAAGCCGTTTGACCAACTGCCTGAGGAGTTTCAAAACGACAGGGTGAGGGAGTATTACGATATACTTCGGAAAAGAAAGCTGAGCATTGCAGTAAAACGTATTTTTGATATTTTTGTATCGCTTGTTATGCTTGTTATTCTGTCGCCGTTGTTTTTGGTTATTGCTGTTGCGGTAAAGCTTGATTCTCCGGGAACTGTTTTTTACAGACAGAAAAGAATTACAAGCTACAAAAAAGAGTTTGGCATCTATAAGTTCAGGACAATGGTCAGCAATGCCGATAAGATTGGCACTCTTGTAACGGTTGAAAACGATTCGAGGATAACAAGAACAGGTAAATTTTTGAGAAAATTCAGGCTTGATGAAATACCTCAGTTGATAAATATACTAAAGGGTGAAATGAGCTTTGTAGGCACAAGACCTGAGGTTAGTAAATATGTAGCCGAGTACACCGAGGAAATGTATGCAACACTGCTTCTTCCGGCGGGAGTTACATCTCTTGCGAGCATCAGGTACAAGGATGAAGAGAAATTGCTCTCAGATGCCGAGGATGCGGATTTGGTTTATACTTCACGCATACTTCCTGAAAAGATGGTATACAACCTTGAGTATTTGAAGAAG
>JAZQHZ010000184.1:0-1873 GCA_045540855.1 Clostridia bacterium | reverse complement strand
GCATTAAAGGTAAAAAACGACTGCGTGGAATGGATAAGAGATTTCTTTGAAAAGAACGGCAAGGACTGCAATGCAGTTATAGGCATTTCAGGCGGCAAGGACAGCTCAATTGCGGCGGCATTGTGCGTGGAAGCTTTAGGTAAGGACAGAGTAATAGGCGTGCTGATGCCGTGCGGTGAGCAGGCAGATATTGACTGTGCAAGAATGCTTGTTGAGCATTTGGGAATAAAGAATTATACGGTAAATGTAAAGGATGCAGTTGAAGGCGTGAAGAAAAATCTTCCGGCTGAACTGGAAATCAGTCCGCAGACACTCACAAATTTACCGCCGAGAATAAGAATGTCAACATTATATGCAATTTCACAGAGCTGCAATGGCAGAGTAGTAAACACCTGTAACTTATCGGAGGATTGGGTAGGCTACTCAACAAGATACGGTGATGCAGCAGGCGATTTCTCGCCGCTGTCGGATATGACAGTAACGGAACTGAAGCAGATAGGACATTTATTAGGACTTCCGGCAGAGCTGGTAGATAAAACTCCGATAGACGGCTTATGCGGTAAGACCGATGAGGAAAATCTCGGCTTCACCTATGCAATGCTTGATAAGTATATCCGCACAGGCGAGATTGAAGATATGGCGATTAAGGAAAGAATTGATACCTTGCACGAGAGGAACAAATTCAAGCTTGAACTGATGCCGGTATTCAGGATGAAATAAGATGTAGGGCAGGGGCTTGCTCCTGCCTTGAATTAAAGGTATAAGAGGAGGATAGAATATGGAAAAAAGTAAGTTAAAAAGAAACATAATAATAGTAATAGTAGAGTTGATTATCGTTGCATTATTTGTGGGTTTCATTGTGACTACATATCCTAAAGATTACTCGCTCTTACCTGATTACGAACAAGGCTATGAAATTTTAGCTGATGATAATGTTGACTGGTATAAAGAAATTTGTTCAACTATGAGAGATAAAGATGACAGGACAGATAAAGAGAATATTTCACAGGAGTATATTCTGTCGAATGTTACAAGCTTTCTTGGGATGGATTTCATAAATATCAGAATATTCTCTGATCAAACGGGTGAAATGACACGTAAATTCCAAAATGAAAAATCAGTATTTGAAAAGGGAATAAAGTATAATGAAAAGATTGCTCTGACACAGGAGCAAACATCGGAAATTATAAAAATTATTGAAGAAAATGAATTCTGGAACATTCCTTCACATCATCCTGATGAAAAATTAGGCTGTGATGGAAATACAATATTTATTGAAGGGACAGCCGGGAATAAATATAATATGATTTCTATGTGGTCACCTGATAATACATATGGAATATATAAAATATATAAGAGTGTAATCAATTGTGCCCAAAATTGGGGACTTAGTACAGATTATTACTATTTGAGTTATGGAATTCCTAAAGAAGGATTTAATCAGGATATGTATTGATAAGCAAAATGAGCGGCGAAGCCACTCATTTTCTTTTACTTCTTCATAACCCTCAAAGAATTTGCTACGGCAAGCAATGCGACGCCGGTATCGGCAAAAATCGCAAGCCACATTCCCGAAATACCCAATGCACCTAAAAGCATAGCTATAACCTTAACTCCTATCGAGAGCATAATATTTTGCTTCACTATCTTAATTGTTTTCTTTGAGATGTCAATCGCACGTATAAGCTTTGAAGGCTCGTCGCTCATAAGCACTACGTCAGCCGCCTCAATTGCACTGGCACTGCCCGTTAAACCCATTGCAATGCCGACATCGGCAAGAGCAATTACAGGTGCATCATTAATTCCGTCGCCGATAAATGCACAGGGAGCGGTTGCTGATGACATAATTCTTTCCATACAGCTCACCTTGTCA
>JAZQHZ010000183.1:0-3915 GCA_045540855.1 Clostridia bacterium | reverse complement strand
TAGAGTTTCTTTTCGTAAAAAACGCATAACGACGGGCGTTCCTCGATGGGACGCCCGTCGTTAGTAAAAGAAAATAAATTTCTAATTTTATATTTTTCTTTAATCGTTATGCGTGGTCTGACCAATTTGTCGACGGTCTGAACAAGGCATCCACAGGATGCCTTGTTTTATTGCATCCATCCCTGAAAAGTGCAATAAAATCGGATTTTTGTACAAAAAAATTAGAAAAATATGGGAAAAATGCCTTTCTTGCCAAAAAACTATTGCGAAGCGAAGAAAAAAGTAGTATAATATAATTAATATAATTGTGGGGTGGAGTGAAAAAATGAATTTGAGTAAAAGAACTATGCTGCTCATTGCAATAGATTTTATTGCATTTTTGTGCAGCGGTGTGGCGGCTATGTTTATGATACGTACCACCACTCCTATTAACGGATATTTATATCTGAGTACCTTGATTGGCGGAGTGCTCAATGTAATTGGAATGGCAGTGTTTGGCTCGTACCGTATTATCTGGCGTTACGCAACAATAAAGGAGTTTATTAACTGCTTTATGGGTATTATAAGCGGTACGGTTATCTCGGTCATTTATGCGGTGAGTGCCGGATTTTTTGAGGACATATTTTTCTATCTGTTCTTCTTTATGTCGGTGTGCTCGGTAGTTGCCACAAGAACAGTATATAAATACTTTTTTGTGCGTACAATGAAAAGCCCGAGTGAGGGAAAATACCGCACAATGATAGTAGGCGGCGGTGATACGGGCAGACGCCTTATTCAGGAAATGCGTGATGGTATGTGTCAGTATAATCCTGTTATTATAGCGGATGACGACCCGGCAAAGCTGTTCCGTCTTGTTATGGGCGTAAAGGTTGCAGGAACTACGGATATGATTCCGCATCTTGTAAAGGAATATGATATTTCTCATATTATCGTTGCAATTCCTTCGTGCGATAAGGGTGTGCAGAAGCGTATAGCTTCAGTCTGCTCTAACACAGGTTGCAAGGTAAAGATTTTGCCGTATCTCCACGAGCTTATTGTCGGAACGAGTCTTTTAAGCCAGACAAGAGAGATAAATATAGGCGATCTTCTGGGCAGAAATGAAATCACATTTGACGAGGATAAGAACCATAATCTTATTGAAAATAAGGTTTGTATGGTAACGGGCGGTGGCGGCTCGATCGGTTCAGAGCTTTCACGTCAGATTGCAAAGCATAATCCGAAGCAGCTTATCATTGTTGATATTTATGAAAATAACGCATATGAAATCCAGCAGGAACTTAAACGCAAGTATGGAGATATACTTGATTTACAGGTAAGAATTGCATCGGTGCGTGATGAAGATAAGATGGACAAGCTTTTTGCTGAGTTCAGACCTGAAATTGTATTCCATGCGGCGGCACATAAGCACGTTCCGCTTATGGAGGACAGTCCGGAAGAGGCGATAAAGAATAACGTATTTGGTACATATAATACAGCTGTGCTTTCGGAAAAGTACGGTGTAAAGAAATTTGTCCTTGTTTCAACGGATAAGGCAGTAAATCCGACGAACGTAATGGGTGCAACAAAGCGTTGCTGTGAAATGGTGATTGAATATATGTCACAGAAAAAGAGCAAGACGGAGTTCGTTGCGGTGCGTTTCGGAAATGTACTTGGCTCGAACGGCTCGGTAATTCCGCTCTTTAAGCGACAGATAGAGAACGGTGGCCCTGTTACGGTTACTCATCCGGATATAATCAGATATTTTATGACTATTCCGGAAGCGGTGTCACTGATTTTGCAGGCGGCAAGCTTTGCAAAGGGCGGAGAGATTTTTGTGCTTGATATGGGAGCACCGGTTAAGATTACAACGCTTGCCGAGAACCTCATAAGGCTTATGGGCAGAGAGCCGTATACAGATATAAAGATTGAATTTACGGGTCTGCGTCCGGGCGAAAAGCTGTTTGAAGAGCTGCTTATGTCAGAGGAAGGACTTACCAAAACTGAGAATGAGAAGATTTTCATTGGTAAGCAGATTCAGCTTGAAGAGGAAAAGTTCATAGAAAAGCTTAATGAGCTTAAAAACATAGCATACAGTAATGTTTCAGCGGATGCGGTGAAGTGTCTGCACGAAATGGTGCCAACCTTTAAAAGAGCAAATAATTAAGGAGTATTTAATATGAAGTATCCGGTGATGATGATATCAGCGGCAATTGCAGCTATGACGGCTGTAACGGCATACGCTGATGACATAAAAGTTACCGTAAACGGCGAAAATGTGGAGTTTGACCAGCCGCCGGTAATAGAAAATGACCGTACCCTTGTACCGATGCGTGCAATTTTTGAGGCACTCGGTGCAACGGTGGAATGGGATAATGAAACAAGAACGGTAACCTCAACAAAGGACGAAACGGTAATAAAGCTCACAATCGACAGTAATGAAATGGCAGTAGGTGATAAAACAGTGGAGCTTGACGTAAGTGCAAAAATCATCAGTGACAGAACGATGGTTCCGGTACGTGCGATAAGCGAAGCGATGGATTGCAAGGTGGAATGGATAGGCGAGAGTGCAACGGTAGTTATTACGTCGGGAAATGAAGCCACACCAACG
Source organism: Clostridia bacterium (assembly GCA_045540855.1). Taxonomy (GTDB): domain Bacteria; phylum Bacillota; class Clostridia; order UBA1381; family UBA1381; genus UMGS1958. The sequence goes on along the minus strand of JAZQHZ010000183.1, from coordinate 1,328 downwards.
CCTGAGCCTACATCAACACCTGTTCCGGTAGATATTGAGGATAATGTAAATATATTTGATCCGGCATGGATAGTGGAAAAGACGGAAATAAACAATGCAACGGGTGAGGCATGGAAAAGCGGCAATGAAAAGCTGTGTGCAACAGATTTTGTTACAATAAATGCAAATAAGAGCTATTATGCGGCGTATTATGACCCAAATGCGTGTGCATACAAGAGCGGTCACTGTTATAATTTTGCGTTTTATGATGCGGATAAGAGCTATATAAGCGGCGGAACTACCGATATGAGTAAAATCATAAAAGCACCGGAAAATGCATCATATATCAGATTCACAATTAAATTAAGAGCGGAAGAAAGAGGCATAAGATATTTAACCTTTATGCAGACAGAGACTGCTCCGAAGGAGTTTGTGAAAAGTAATAAAGTAATGGCACTGGCACAGACGGAGCTGTTCAATGGTAAGAAGATTGTATTGGTGGGTGATGCACAGGTAAATAATGCATCTGTATGGACAAAGCACGCAGATGAGCGTCTTGGTGCAAAGGTATTTTCCGTCAAGGGCTTTAATCTTCTTACTTTTACAACTGCATTATCATCGTCACTGTCTAATGATAAGACCGTAAATACTTTCCCGACCGATGCGGATTATATGATTATCAGTGCAGGATATTGTGACTGGATATATTCATATGATATTGGCGGAGAATACAGCAGCAATGGCGGAATATATGATTTTCTGGAAAATGCAAAAATCAAGTGGCCCAACACGAAGCTTGTTATGCTGACAATTCCCACGGCGAAAAATGCAGACGGCATTTTTACGGGCGGCGGAATATACAATAAACGCGGTATGAATTCAAAGGATTATTCGGCGCTGATAGTTGAGGCCTGTGAAAAGACGGGCACGGAGTGTATAGATATTTCACAGCTGTGGGAAGAAGAAAATATGAGTGAATATATGAAGGAAAACTCATTAAGCTATTTATATCCGAATGAAAAAGGCGGCGAGCTGATAGCTGAAACGGTAGTCAGCAGAATGATAGAAATAGCAAGTAAATAAGTAAAAGGGATATTGCAACAGCAATATCCTTTCAGACCGTCGACAAATTGGTCAGACCACGCATAACACTTCAAGAAAAATATAAAATTTAAAAATTATTTTTTTTGCGAACGACGGGTGTCCTATCGAGGAACACCCGTCGTTATGCGTTTTTTACGAAAAGAAAGGCTAACGTACCACCGTACGCCTACGCCTTCCTTTTCGCAAAATCTGCCCTAATTTCTCGCAGTCTGCCAGCGTGTAGACAGGTTTGTCTACACGCTGAA
>JAZQHZ010000182.1:0-2131 GCA_045540855.1 Clostridia bacterium | reverse complement strand
GCTTGGCCTCCGACTTGTCACAGTTCTCACAAGTGTATGTGGTGAATCCCTTTGTCTTGCAAGTTGCTTCCGTTACCTTTTCTGAATAATCGTGCTTTGCAAGCGGAGTTAAATCCGTAATATACTTGTATCCGCAGTCCTCACAAATATGTTCTGTATATCCGTTCATTGTGCAGGTTGAAACAACTGTATTTGTATAATAATCATGGTCTGTCATTGATGTATTTTCTGTATAATGGTCACCACAGTCCGAACACATATTAAGAATAAATCCGCCCTGCTGACAGCTTGCTTCTCTTATTGTAATTTCATCATAATCATGTCCGCTTGACGGTACATAATTAGCCTTCTGCAATGCACCGCAGCCATTACACTGAAAACGGTCATAGCCTAATTCAGTACAAGTCGGACGTACTGTTTCAAGATAACGGTAATCATGTGTATGAACTTCACTTTCAGTAGCAGTTTCTTTATCTGTATCTAAGAGCCATACATATGAAACGCCGTTCTCTGTCATACTTGTACCGTCATATGAATATGTGATTTCATAATATACGGGATAATATCCCTCATCCGTATAGTTCGGTGCAGATGTATCATCACATTCTCCGGCTTCCGTACCGTAGCGGATACTTGTATTTACACCGTCCTCCGATAAATCTGATACTGTTACAGTATGAGCCTTACCGTCAACCTTGCCGTAATAGCTTTCAACTACCGACTTTGCAACTGCATACTCGTCCTTTATATATCCGCAATCCTCGCAAGTGCCGGTTACATGAAATCTCTGATTTCCAAGCTGTGCATCTACTGTTTCATCAAAATTATGCAATTCCTGTTCATTCGTCGCTCTTGCGTGTGTACCTTTACAGAACTGACAATACTGACCTTTCTTTAAAACCGTTGTGTGATACTTGCTGTTATACGGTGTGTAGGTTGTGTTGTCGAAGTCCAAGAAAAAGTTGTGGTCACAACTATTTATGATATATACATTCTTTCCGAATGAATAACAGCCTGTGCCATTTACCGAGTTCATAACTCCGCAATTCTGGCACACGGCTTTTGTCCAATGATAGCCCGAGTAGTACGCATCTACTCCCGGTGTACCGCTGTCAACATTTCCTGTCCCTTCACCGCCAATCTTTGTGCCGTCGGAATACATCACCTCTCTGTTCAGTGACGAATCACCCGACTTTGTATATTCGGGGACACGATATACAAGCGATGTAGTATCCATATCACATACCGGACAATAGAATGTTTCGTATGTAGTTGTTGCGTTAATGTCCAGCTCGTCTGTTCTTCCGTTAGCTTCAACCCATCTGTCTGCCGGATCAACATATTCGTTTGACTGAGCTGCAAACGATGCCGTAGGAATAAGGCTCATTGCCATTGTAGCTGTCATTATTCCTGATAAAATTCTCTTTAATGTGTTATTCTTCATTTTATTATTTCCTCCATATATTTCTAATTTAAACCTGAATTTAAAAAGCCGCCAATATCGGCGGCTCTCTGATTTTAACTGTATTCATTTTTTATCCTCTTGATATATCTTTTGATTTTTGCGGAACATTCTTCGACTTGGCTTTCTGCTTTGCCTTTATATCGGCTATACGTTTACGCACGGATTCCTTTTTAGTGTCCCTATGCTTTTGTTCCTCGTATCCTCTCTCTGACGGAGATTCTCTTGTTCGAGGTCTGGATTTTTTTACCACTTCATCCTTGTCCTGTGACATTTCAGGTGTTGCATAACCCAGCTTCTCCATAATATAGTTAAGCTTTGTAACATCGTCCTGCTTGGCGATAATATCGCAAAGTCCGGTGTTATTCGTTTTATCCGACACCGCTGTGAACAGTACGCCGTACTTTTTTGCTTCGCTGTTGAATTTATGTATATCAGATTCTTTTATCTGCAATATACATAACGGCTTATCGGCTTTTAAGAGCTGTTTTAAATTTGTCTTGCCCTGTAATTTATTATCCTCTTTCATAAGGGCAATAATTATAGCGGCAAGATTCTTTGCTCCGAGTGCTGTGAGTTTCGCCGCTGATTCGGTTATCTGAATACCTTCTTTAACCATTAAATCAGCGACTTCTCCGCTTGTGTTCATAATGCTTTCCCTCCTTTACT